>NZ_NJGF01000017.1:0-108226 GCF_002209985.1 Bacillus sp. K2I17 | reverse complement strand
AAATATAGAACTCAGGTTGCTTAGTTGTGTTTTTTGAATACTGTCTACTTGACAGGGGTCACTTCAAAATGGTGTCTTTTCTCTTTTTTAAATACGGTATGTTAGTAACTTACTTGTATGTAATGGTACGTTACATTGTTAAACTAACTTCAAAAGAAAAATTTTAAATTTTTTTCTTAATCTATATGTAATAAATATCACGAGAAAATTTTATCGATATAACAAATAAAACTTTCTCAATATTAATATGTTTAATAACTATACCCATCTGCTTTCCAATCCATTACAATAATTTCACATTGCAAATGCGTCAATGTTCTTAATATTCTAAATGGTTTATACCTTATAGGATTACTATGGGAAAGGATGTGAAATATCTAATAAAAAAACACTTTTTATGATGAAATAAAAAAAATTAATGAAGAAAAAGTTATTTCATTATTTTCAAATTTCGTTGAAGTGCATGTATTTATAATCACTATGAGACAAGGATCAGAATCTAAAAAATATTTTTTGTAGATTAGAAAATTGCATTTCAAAAATAAGTTAAAAGTTTATGGAGGGTTATATGAACGAGAAAATTTATTACTGGTCTCCTATTAAGCATTGGGAAAAGTTGCATAATGAAGTTTTGATAGGGGAAATGAGATTTACAGGCATTCTGTCTGAGTGGTTTCCTGAGTTTTATTTTATGGCTCAAAAAGGTGTAAAAATTAGTAAACTAGTAGAGCGCTTTTCTTTAGGAAATATAGAAGAGACACAAAAAACAATAGAGCTTATGATAAAAAATCGTGTGTTAGTAAGTAACATATTACACCCAAGAGAAGTATTTTCCACACAAGAAAAGATTTTTCCGAATCCATATAGCAACCAGATTCGCTTTTCTAAAGAAGAGTTAGATACGTATATGCGTGAACAATTTAATCGAACGCACGTTGCTGCGCGATCAACCGAAATTCAACTTGAAACAACAAATGAGCTACCCACTATAATCAAGGAACGTAGGTCTTGTCGCCAATTTGATATGAAAAAACATATTAATTTTTTAGAATTTTCCCATTTCATATCAACTCTAAAACAGGTTAGGGAAGAAAAAATATACTATCATTACGCAAGTGCAGGCGGACTCTACCCTATTGATATCTTTGTTTATATAAAACCAAAACGTATAGAAGGTATAAAAGCTGGGTTTTATTATTATAACCCATCAAAAAATAGTCTTGTGATTGTAAACAACATTGATCAAGTAATCAAAAGTGATCATGAGTTAATTAACCAGGATTTATTTACTCAATCTGCTTTCTCAGTTTATTTGGTTTATAATGCGAACGCTTCCATCCCGAAATACGGTTCAGATGGATATTTATTTGCTTGTATTGAGTCAGGCATTATCACTGCTACCTTAAATATGGTTGCTGAGACATTAAATTTAGGCGTTTGTTCAGTTGGTCATATGAAATTTGAAGAGATTCAGCAATTTTTATGTTTGGATAACCATCAAGTATTTCTCCATGGGCTTGAAGTTGGCCTGAAAATTAACGAATAGAAGAAATGAATATTAGGGGGATAAAGATAAACATGCACATTAAAGATCGAAGTTCTATTCATGGAAATAAAGGGGTAGAAGCGTTTTGGAAGGAGCAATTATCTTCCGAGGTTCTTGATTTTTCTATATTTAATAGTGATTACCAACTAAATAAAGAAAATCCTTGTGAGCACGTTCAAATCATAATGAATGTAGAGTTGAGTAAAAGTATACAAAAAGAAAGTAAGTCTCAAGATTTATTATTATTTAGCTGGTTACAGGCCGCGTTAAGGATTTGTTTGGCACACTATACAGATCAAGAAAGAATTACTATTGGTATTCCTGTAATCGAAAAAAATCTTGAAAAAAGCGAGAATCTTAATAAATTGATTCCTTTAGGAAGTGAAATCCATCCGCATCATAGCTTTAAACAAGTAGTGAATCAGATTGAAGAAACGACTTTATTCGGGTATGACAATCAGGGGTATCCACTCTCTGAATTATTAGTGGAACATCCTTTAACTCCTTTTCAAATTATTATTGGGATGGAAGGGTTACATAATAAAAATTCGATAGAAGAATATGCAGAGAATAATTTAGCGGTTTGGATACAAAGAAAATGGAATGAAATACATAATGAATTTGAATTTCAAATTTCTTTCAAATCTCATTCGTTTTCTTCTTTGCAACAGTTTGCAAATTCGTATCTTTATATTTTAAAGCAAGTATTAAAAAATCCGAATTTGGCAGTGAAAGATACGTGTATTATTGCAGAAGAAGAGAAAGAGTTGTTAGAAGGATGGAATAACAGTCATACAAACATAGACTTGTCTCTAACATTTCAAGATTTGTTTGAAGAACAAGTGTTAAAAACCCCAGATCAAATCGCTGTTGTTTGTAATGATCAATATTTAACATATAAAGAATTGAATAAGAAAGCAAATCAATTGGCTTTTATTCTTCAAAGTAAAGGTGTATCCAAGGAAAGTATTATTGGGGTTATGGTAGACCGGTCATTAGAAATGATCATTGGCATGATGGGAATTTTTAAAGCAGGTGCAGCATATTTACCAATCGATCCTAACTATCCAAATGAACGAATTGAATATATGTTACAAGATAGTCAAGCAAAATGTTTATTGAGCAAGCGAACGGAAGTAGAGTTACCGCAATTTGCTGGTGAAGTGCTGTATCTTGATGAGGAACATCTCTTCCAAGGTGAAGAAAGTAATTTAATTCGGGAAGGCGCTCCTAATGATTTAGCTTATGTCATTTACACATCAGGATCAACAGGAAATCCAAAAGGAGTAATGGTGGAACAGAAATCTCTTGTTCATTTTTTAAGTGCAATGAGAGAAAAAGTAAAAGATAATCAATCATTCTTGTTTCTTGCTAGTGTTTCTTTTGATATTTCCTTGTTAGAAATATGTCTTCCTTTAACACAAGGCTCGAAAGTAGTCATTGCTACAGAGGACCAGTTTGCAACAAAAGAATTGGCTCATTTGGTCAAAGTACATAAGGTAGATTTATGGGAATCAACGCCATCGCGAATGGAAGTGATTTTAAGTGATCCAGAAGGGGTAAATTTTCTGAAAGATTTAAAATCTATTTTGTTAGCAGGAGAAGCATTTTCCATTGATTTGGTTGAAAAAATTCGATGCATCAGTGAAGCGACAATTTTAAATATTTATGGTCCTACAGAAACAACCATTTGTGCAACAGTAAAGGATTTGAGCTCCGCCAAAGAAGTTACGATTGGAAGTCCCAATCCGAATTATCATTCCTATATATTGAATAAGTATGGTCAATTAAAACCATTTGGAATTCCGGGTGAACTCTGTATTGGTGGCGTGGCGGTAGCACGAGGGTATCTTGGGAAATCTAAACTGACAGATGAAAAATTTGTACCGAGTCCTTTTACTGCAGGAGAAATGATGTATCATACGGGTGATCTCGTTCGTTGGTTGCCTAGTGGAGAACTTGAATATCTAGGTCGAATGGATCATCAAGTAAAAATTCGGGGATATCGGATTGAATTAAGAGAAATCGAAAGCCAGTTAAGGGAATATCCACAAATAAAGCAAGCTATCGTTGTTGATCAAGTATATGGAAATAGGAAATTATTAGCTGCGTACTATGTATCCGATAATAAGGTCTCTTTTGATGAAATCAGAAAATATTTAAGTGATAAATTACCTGAGTTTATGATTCCTGAAAAAATGATTCAGGTGGAAGAGATTCCGCTGAATCCAAATGGGAAAGTAGATAGGAAAAGATTATTAGATATAACACAAACGGATTATATATCAATTCCATACGTTGCACCGCGCAATGAAATTGAACAAACATTGGTGCATGCATGGGAAAAAGTTATGGAGATTGAGGGCATCGGTATTCATGATAATTTTTTTGCTTTAAAAGGAGAATCGATTAAAGCACTTCAGGTAATTAATTTATTAAGAAAAGACTGCTTAAAAATAAGTACAACAGATTTTTTTAAGCATCCTACGATTGCTCAACTTAGTTCTTGTGTAGAGGTAGAGCATAAAGGGGAAAACTTTGAAAATAGACCAACTCATGTTAAAGATTTGTCTAAGTCATTTCCATTAACAGAGGTTCAGACAGCGTACATGTTAGGGAGGAATTCACAGTTTGAATTAAGTGGTATTTCACCTCAAACATATTTTGAATATGAAACAAAATTGGATATTAATCGTCTTTCAAAAAGCTTTCAAAAGGTAATTCATCGTCATCCAATGTTGCGAGCTGTAATTTTACCAGAGGGAGAACAGCAAATATTACAAAGCGTTCCTGATTACGAGATTGAAATAGTTAGTCTCATAGATTTAGATGATAGGAATCAAAATGCTCGCTTACAAGAAGAACGTTCTCGAATGACTAACCATGTATTCCCTTTGGGGAAATGGCCTTTGTTTGAATTAAAAGCCTTTCTTTTAAAAGAAGACACGTATTTATTATGTTTTCGATACGATGCTTTATTAATGGACGGAGCAAGCATGAACATAGTTGGACAAGATTTGTTGCATTATTATTATAAACCAAATCAAAAATTAGAATCTCTATCTTTTGATTTTCAAGATTACATGTTTATCTATGATGAAATGGAACAAAGTGAAGAATATAAAACAGCAAAAGATTATTGGACAAGTAAGCTTCCTGACTTTCCATTTGCATCTTCTTTGCTGTTAAAAAAGGATCCGGCAGAGATTGCTACTCCTAAATTCCAATCACTTACTAAGATCCTGGACAATGAAAAGTGGACAAAGCTACGAAAGTTAGCACAAGAGAAAGAAGTAACTCCTTCCGCTCTGCTTTGTACAATATATGGTGATGTGTTGGCATATTGGAGTAATCAACGTAAATTTGCAATTAATTTGACTGTATTTAACCGTTATCCTGTTCATGAAGAAGTAGAACAGATTGTGGGAGATTTCACATCGCTTATTTTGTTGGATGTTGATGTAAAACCAGAGCAATCTTTCTTTACTAGAGTAAAAGAAACGCAATCTACTTTATTGGATGGCCTTGAACATCGTCATTACGATGGAGTTAACTTTATTCGAGATTTTACTCGATACCACCAAATGACGCCAAAAGCAGTTATGCCAATTGTTTTCACCTCGATGCTAGCAGGTGCGGGTGCGTTTGCTTGGGAACAGCTTGGTTCTCTTCGCCATATTCATGCTCGGACTCCACAAGTGTATTTGGATAATGTAGTAATTGAAAAAAATGGAGAGTTATTAATTAGCTGGAACTATGTTGAAGAGTTGTTTGATGTTGATGTAATAGAAGCAATGTTTTCCCAATTTGTTGACTTATTGGAACAATTAGTGAAACAAAGCGACATAACATCTTTGCAGATGAAAGAATCGGATCAAACTTTAATTGAGCAATATAATAAAACAACTGAAAAAATACCTTTAACTACTCTGTATCAATTATTTACAGACCAAGTAAAACGTACACCGGATGAAGTAGCAGTGGTATTTGAGCAAGAATGGTTAACATACTCGGAACTTCATAAACGCTCCAATCAAATTGCGCATTTCTTAAAAGAGCAAGACATTGGTCTAGGTGACAAAGTGGGTCTTTTAGCAAAAAGACAAGTTGACACAATTGCTAATATGATAGGTATTTTAAAAGCAGGTGCCGCTTATGTTCCGATTGATCCCGATCATCCTTTAGATCGCCAAACATATATTTTAAAAAATAGCTCATGCAAACTTTTATTAGAACCTAGTCTTTATGAAGAAAAACATTTGTCATTATATACAACAGAAGATATGCCCGCTATTGCTGGTCCAGAAGATCTTGCCTATATCATATACACTTCAGGAAGTACAGGGAAACCAAAAGGAGTAATTATTACTCATCAAGCGGTTGCAAATACCATTCAAGACATTAATCAAAAATATCAGATAAATGAAGATGATCGTATTATTGGTATCTCTTCCATCTGTTTTGACCTATCTGTATACGATATTTTCGGAACGTTAAGCACAGGTGCAATGTTGGTAATGATTCGTGATCCAAGAAACATGCAAGAATTAATCCGTACCGTCGAGCGTAAAGGAATTACAATTTGGAATACAGTGCCTGCAATCATGGATTTGGCATTGGATCAAGTAGGTTCTCATTTTGAACAATCTTCTTTGCGTTTAGTTTTACATAGTGGAGACTGGATTCCACTTTCTTTGCCAGGAAAAATAAAACGGCATTTTCCAATTGCAGAAGTAGTTTCACTAGGAGGAGCAACAGAAGCATCGATTTGGTCAATTTATTATCCGGTCAAACAGGTGGAATCACATTGGAATAGTATTCCATATGGGATGCCTTTGGCGAATCAAACGTATTATGTGTTGAACTATGAAAAGAAAATGTGCCCTGTTGGTGTAATTGGGGATTTATATATCGGGGGAGTGGGCCTTGCTAAAGGATATTTAAATGACGAACAGAAAACGAATGACGCATTTGTATCACATCCTGATTTTGGTCTTTTATACAAAACAGGAGATTGTGGAAAAATGCATCCTGAGGGATATATTGAATTTTTAGGCCGCCAAGATTATCAAGTGAAAATTCAAGGATATCGAATAGAGTTAGAAGAAATTGCCCATTGTCTTCTAACTTACAAACAAATCGAACATGCTGTTGTAATTGATCAAACAGATGAGAATGGAATAAAATTTTTAGTTGCATATGTGGTAAATGAGCAAAATATTAGTACAACAGAACTACGAAAGCATTTGCGAGATCACTTGCCGGATTACATGATTCCTTCTTATTTTGTTTATTTGGAACAATTACCCTTGACTCCAAACGGGAAATTAGATAGAAAAGCGCTCCCTACTCCAGAGAAACAAAAAAATGAAGTATTTATTGCTCCAAAAACTGAAATGGAAAAAATATTAACTAGTGTTTGGCAAGAAGTACTCAAAGTAGATCGAGTTGGGGTAAATGATCATTTCTTTGCCTTAGGTGGAGATTCGATAAAAGCAATTCAAGTGTCCGTCAGACTATATAGACAAGGATTTGAGCTAGAGCCAAAAAATCTATTTTCATTTCCTATATTAGGGGACATGGTTCAATTTGTTAAAAAGCTAGACCATCTTTCAAGTTCACAAACAAATGATGTAAACAATATGAACGATAATAAAGCTACATTACTAAATGTTAAAGATAAACAACTTAATCAACATATACTTACCAAAATACAAGAAAAAATGCCGGATATAAATATAGAACGTATTTACCCATTAGTACCTTTCCAGAAAGTTATTTATGAACATGCTGCGACTGAACCGGATACAAATGCATATTTTGAACAAATAATTTGGTCACTTGAGGGGGAACTGGATATTGATCTCTTTATTCAGTGTTTCCAACAATTAATTAATCGTCATGATTCTTTAAGAACAATAATTGTGCAAGATGAACAAGCACAACCTTGGCAAGCTGTTCTACATGATGTTCAAATGATTTCAGAGATAAAAAAATTGGTTGATATGACGAAACAAGAACAGCAACAATTCCTAGACCAGTGGATGAATGAAAATTTAAGTCGAGGATTTAAAAATGATGAACTCATGAACCGTCTCTGTATATTCCAACTAGGTAATAAGGAGCATAAGGTGGTTTGGAGTTCCCATCATCTGTTATGTGATGGTTGGAGCGTCAGCATTTTAATAGACGAATTATTCCAACTCTATGAAACAAAAAATGCCGGAACTATGGCGGATTTACCTATTGTAAAACCTTTTGAAACATTCATAAATTGGACTGTAGCACAAGATCATGAGAGAGCACGTGATTTTTGGCGCGATTATTTATCAGGGTACAATCGGAAAATTAGTATTCCTAAAAAGAAAGTAATAACTCAAAGTGAAGGGTTAAACTTCACATTTATGGATTTAACATTAAATAAGGATTTGACTAGTCAGTTACAGGCATTTGTAACTAAAAACAATATAACTATGAATACGGCATTACTAGCTGTATGGGGAATATTGCTTGGCAAATACAATGGAACAAGAGAGATAGTATTACCTAATCTCGTATCAATCAGACCTCCCGAAGTAGAAGGAATTGAAAATATGTTTGGTCTGTTCACAAATGTTTTGCCTATCCGACTAGCATGGACAGAAACGCAAACTTTTGTAAATTTCCTGCAAAAAGTACAACTAGAAACATTGAAGTGTAATGAGTATGCATATTATTCATTTGTTGATATACAAAAGCAAAGTGAATTAAAAACCGAGTTGACTGACCATCTTTGGGTTTTTGAAAACTATCCAACTAACCAAGCTATCTTCTCTTCAAATGAAAACAGAAATTTTGCTATCACAGATTACGAAGTTGTTGATGAGCCGCATGTAAAGTATGGAATTATGTGCTTCCCTGAAGAGACACTTACAATAAAGTTTGGATATAATCAAACCGTATATGAAGCAGCGACAATACAAGAAATATTGAATCACATCCATCAGTTAATCAACATGATTCTTCAAAATCCAATACAGGCAATCGGTGAATACAAATTATAAAAAATAAAAAGGCGAGAAAGAACTCGCCTTTTTAAATAGAATAGGGGTAAACCAAATGACAAAAAACCTGCAGTTATCAGCTGAAGAGATGCGTCAGTTAGGATATCAAGCGGTTGACTTAATTGTTGATCATATGAATCATTTAAAAAGTAAACCAGTTTCGGAAACGATTGATAGTAATATTTTTAGAGACAAGCTAATTGAAACGATTCCGGAAAACGGATCCAATCCAAAAGAGTTACTTCATTTCCTTAATAACAATGTGTTTAATCAAATTACTCATGTGGATCATCCTCATTTTATGGCTTTTGTGCCCGGTCCTAATAATTATGTTGGTGTAGTAGCAGATTTTTTAGCAAGTGGATTTAATGTATTTCCTACAGCTTGGATAGTAGGTGCAGGTGCTGAACAAATTGAATTAACGACAATCAACTGGTTAAAATCAATGCTAGGATTCCCTGATTCAGCAGAAGGACTATTTGTCAGTGGCGGTTCCATGGCTAATTTGACTGCACTTACTGTAGCGAGACAGGTCAAGTTGAATAATGACATAGAAAATGCGGTTGTGTATTTCTCTAACCAAACTCATTTTTCTGTAGATCGAGCACTTAAAGTATTAGGGTTTAAACATCATCAAATTTGCCGAATTGAAACAGATGAAGAGCTAAGAATTTCAGTTAGTACTTTAAAAAAGCAAATAAAAGAAGATCGATTAAAAGGGAAAAAACCATTCTGTGTTATTGCCAATGCAGGGACAACGAATTGCGGAGCGGTGGACTCTCTCGATGAATTGGCTGATCTATGTGGTGATGAAGATGTATGGCTACACGCGGATGGGGCTTATGGGGCTGCAGCAATTCTCAGTGAAAAAGGAAGGGAGTTGTTAAGAGGAATTCATCGTGCTGATTCTTTGACGTTAGACCCGCATAAATGGCTTTTTCAGCCTTATGATGTTGGTTGTGTACTCATTCGAAATAGCCAATATTTAAGTAAAACGTTCCGTATGATCCCAGAGTATATTAAGGATACGGAAACTAATTTAGAAGAAAAAGTGAATTTTGGGGAGCGCGGAATTGAACTTTCTCGTAGATTTAGAGCATTAAAGGTATGGCTTTCTTTTAAAGCATTTGGAATCACAGCTTTTCGTGAGGCAATAGATCATGGTATTATGTTGGCTGAACAAGTTGAAGAGTTTTTAAGGAAAGAAAAAGATTGGGAAGTAGTAACACCTGCTCAATTAGGAATTGTTACTTTTCGTTACATTCCTTGTGGTCTAACGTCTACAGATACAATTCATGAAATAAACAAAAAACTGGTGGAAGAAATTAATCAAAGAGGATTTTCTATGCTAAGTACGACTAGATTGAAAGAAAAAATAGTAATTCGACTTTGCTCTATCAATCCAAGGACAACAATAGAAGAAATGCTTCAAATCATGATGAGCATAAAAGCAGTGGCAGAGGAAATAAACACTTCGTCTAAACATCTTATATCTGTTTCTCAGACTTGATATATTAGGTAAGTTTTACGTAATAATAGCCGATTTAAAAAAATCGGCTATTATATTTAAATAAATACTCACCAATGCAAACTATTCATGAATGTTTCTCTTGTAAAGGGATTAAGCTTCAACTTTAGATACTCTTTTGAAACCAGTTTTTATTGCTCGTACTATTTCGTTCACAGCGTAAATAGATACCTCGGCATTTGGATTCAATCCTTCAAACCAGTGATAGGCATTTGGATATAAATGAAATTCGACATCAACACCAGCTTGCGCTAGATTGCTTACATAGGTTAATGTTTCACTGCGGAATGGATCCAATTGACCAACAAATGTGTAGGTATATGGTAAGCCACTATAATCCTCAGCTCGAAAAGGTGCTGCATAGGCAGGGATTTGATCCGTTCCATACATTTCTCCTAAATACATTTTCCAACCAGCTTCATTTGCCTTTTGATTCCAAACAAATCCCTCTTTAATTTCATTGGCCGAAGGTGTATTATTTCGGTCATCAATCATTGGATAGAGTGGCATTTGTAAACAAATCGAAGGGTATTTTCGATCTCGGGCTAATAATGATAATGCTGCTGTTAGTCCACCTCCAGCGCTTACTCCTGCAACCCCAATTTGATTCGAATCAATGTTTAATAACTCTGCATTATCAGCAATCCATTTTAAAGCTGCATAACAATCTTCAATTGGTGCTGGGTAAGGATGTTCAGGAGCTAAGCGATAGTCTACAGATACGACCACACAGCGAGCTTCTTTTGCAAACCTCATACAAGTATCATCGTTATCATCTATAGAACCTAAGATATATCCACCACCATGTATCCATAATAAGACAGGTAAAGATTTATGATTTGATTTTGGACGATAAATTCTTAATGGTAAAGGATTAGCATCTGGTCCAACAATGACTTCATCTGTTAACGAAAGGGAGTCATCAACAACGGTAGGTGGTCTCATTTGAGCTATTCCTTCTCTAATTGATTGCAAGTTTTCCGGGCGTAAATCGAGATCTGGAAACATCTCTAACCCTTGTAATAATTCTGGATTTACTCTATTTTTCATTTGAGCACCTCTATTTGTAATTATTTTCAAATAAATGAAGTGTATTCTAAGTAGTTTAATTGTGAAAGAACACCATAATTAAATTGTAAATTGGATATGTTATAACAGTCAACAGAATATTCAGAAATAAAAACCTTTCTCAAGAAGGAGTTTCACGCAACCAATAATACAAGTAGTGGATTTAGGAACAAAGTGTTTTCATGTCGTTGTATTTATGTACACTTAGTTTTCTAACTAAACCAAGTGATGATCTTTTTTATTTTAATGACATATTGCAAATGATACCTGTTCGAATTCATACATTTGTATTCCTTAAATGAAGGTTGATTAATTTTGGAATTGTATAAGAGTTATGTCTTACTTTATTAGTAGCCTCTTTAATAACTGTATGAAGTTCATCCGCTGAACCATCTTTATTTCCAGCTACATGTTTAATTGCATTCTCTCCGCAATATGCTTTCACAATTTCCTCATCAGTATTGATGATACAAAACTTTGCAATTGGACTTTAACTAACTACACATAAACTCCTTATATCTCTAGATAAACTACCGATTAGCTCCATATAGACTCTAGATAACATATATAGAATACAAGTTATCAAGGAGGTAAGAGAAAATGAATTTTATGAAACGCGCAATTCTCAGTATGAAAAAAAGGATAGGAACATCATTAATTTTGATGGCAGTATTTCTGATTGTTACAAATTTGGTTCTTTCAGGGTTCACAATCCAAAATGCATCAAAAAAAGCAGCGGATGCTGCAAGAAAAAAACTGGGCGCAGATGTTACTTTAGGTCTTGATTTTGACAAATTAGGTCAACAAGCTAGTGAAACTGGAGAAATGCCTAATCTGCCGAAGCTTAACACAAAAGAAGCAGATCAATTAGCGGAGTCAAAATATGTAAAAGACTATAATTACATAGGCAACACTTTTGGAATTTCTGATGGACTTAAGCAAGTAGGAGCTTCAGAAGGAGAAGACGAAGGGAAAGGTAAAGCGGGGATGGTGGCTGTACGAGGCGGTTCAAGTTCCGGTACAGAAATAGATATGAATGCTTCTTTTATGATTGAGGGGGTCCGCAAGACTGCATTACAAGAAAGCTTTAAAAACGGAAAAAGTAAAATCATTGATGGAAAACCAATTACAGAGCAAATGAAGGGTCAGAATGTAGCTTTAATGGAAAAACGATTAGCAGAATTAAACAATTTGAAAGTAGGAGACAAAGTTAAAGTGCAATCAGGGGATAAGAAGGAAACCCTTGAGGTTGAAATTATCGGTATTTACGAAACAAATGAGCAAGCAATGGGTCAACAGGCTCCTCCTATTATGGATCCAGCTAATAAACTATATATGCCGCATTCAACTATGAAAAAATTAGAAGTAGACCAAGGTATAAGTAGTGTTCAAGTCGTGTATTTCTTGAATGATCCACAATATATTGATGCATTTAAAAAAGAAGCAAAAAAATCTAATATTGATTTTAATTATTATAAATTAGATGCGCATGATTCATTGTACAAGCAAATGATTGGTCCTATCGAAAATATCTCTTCGACTTCTCAAATAATTATTTATATTGTTTCAATTGCAGGTGCGATTATATTAGGGTTAATCATTATGCTATCAATTAAAGGACGTCGTAAGGAAATGGGAATTCTGTTATCTATTGGAGAGAAAAAATGGAAACTGATGGCGCAGTTCGTAGTAGAAGTAGTATGTGTCGCTATTTTAGCATTTGGATTATCCATAACAACAGGAGCTAAGGTTTCTCAATATATCGGGGATAATTTACTTTCGAGTGAAATTGCTATTGCAAGCGAAGAAACGGACACCACGCGAAATAGTACTGTAATGATGTCTGGACCTGGTGGTACTCTACAAAATCAAAAAGAAGATCCAATTGATAAAATTGATGTAAGTGTAACACGAGAAGATGTAGGGAAAATGGGGGGGATTGGACTAGCTATTGCTATAATAGCAACGCTTCTTCCGGCATTATCTATTCTACGTTTAAATCCAAAACAAATTCTTTTAAAAGATGAATAAGGAGGCTTAACATGGAAACGATTTTACAATTTAAAAATTTGGATTATTATTATGAAAGTAATGGGAAAAATGTAGCGATACTAGACAATGTTAACTTTTCTTTTCAAAAAGGGCATTTCTACACGATTTTAGGGCCATCTGGATCTGGTAAAACTACAACTCTAAGCTTAGGTTGTGGACTGGATGTCCCTAAAAATGGTTATGTACTGTATAATGGCAAAGATATTCGAAAAATTGGTTTGGATCGATATCGTAATCAAAATGTATCTGTAATTTTCCAATCTTATAATTTGATTACTTATATGACTGCTCTTCAAAATGTCCTAACAGCGATGGAAATTACAGGTGTTAAAGTGAAAAATAAGACGGCAAGGGCATTAGAGTTATTAGAGAAAGTAGGACTCACTGAAGTAGAAGCGAAACGTAACGTCTTGCAACTAAGTGGTGGGCAACAACAACGTGTAGCAATTGCTCGAGCATTATCTTGTAATGTTGATTTACTTATTGCAGATGAGCCGACAGGAAACCTCGACGAAGAAACAGCGATGGATATTATAGAACTGTTTCAAGAACTTGCACATAAAGAGAATAAATGTATTATTGTTGTAACGCATTCACAGGAAGTTGCTAAAAAATCTGATCGTGCAGTGTATTTAAGTAAGAAGAAGTTGGTCGTAAACCAAATCTAATACAAATATCTTAGCTTTTTAATTCACATAATTTTCAAAAACCATCCATTTCAAAAGCTTATACTTGATATATAATAAAATCAAGCCATAATCAAAATGGTCTCCCTGTACTGAATGTTAAAATAGTTTGTTGTTTCCTTTTTAACAATACTTGAAAAAGAACTTGTAGGATATTCTACAAGTTCTTTTTATTATAATTGGTTACCTATATCATGGGATAATCACACATAAAAAACGGGACATTACCTAGATATATAATCTAAATGCTGTCCCGTTTAACTGTGTATTTGTATAGTTATTGCAGAATTAAACCTACAATCATAATTAAACTAAATACTATCATCCAACCAAACGCACAATAGCCAAAAATTCTAATCCATTTAGGTAATTGATTCATGTTAATTTTATTTGAGGGAACTCCGTGCATAGAAAACACCATTTTTTGATCTCTATCCCTATTATTTTGTTGTTCATACATAACATCATCACCTTTCTAGAATAGTTGTATGTATAATATATCAGTCTGGAGAAAACTAAGTACCGAATATTAGACAAAATAAAAGTGATTCGACAAATATAGTGGATGGTTCTCTTTTCCAATACAGTATACTATATTTCAAAAAACGAAAATTTGATTACTCAAAAGCTATATATACTAAAGTATTTGCTCATTTAAAATATAGTAAACCTTTACCAAGAGATACTTATTATTCGATATTGATTAATTCGGATAAATTCACTAATACTTCTTAGCGTTTAGACACGTGTATGTCTTTCAAAATATAAGTACCGTAAAGTAGGAGTAATTATTTATTCGTTATTTTTAAAGCATTTAACGCTATTTTAGTTGCGTCTGCAATAAGTTTATCATCGTATTTCGCATCCTCTTTAGCATGATTAGAAAGTATCGCAAGTACAATTGGATTTTTATTTGGTGGCCAAATAATTGCGATATCATTCCTTGTTCCATAAGACCCAGAGCCAGTCTTATCGGCTACTTCCCATCCTGCTGGAACTCCAGCACGGATTAAGTTGTCTCCCGTAGTATTTCTTTTCATCAAATCTATTAAAAAGTTCCGTTTCTCAATTGGAAGGATATCACTTAGCGCGTAAGTTTGAAGACTAGTAGCTAATGCCATTGCGGTACTAGTATCACGAGTGTCATCTGGCTGCACTTCATTTAATTCTGGTTCAAAACGTTCAGGATTTGTAACAGAATCTCCTATTTCTCTTAGTGATTTTTTGAATTCACTTGGCCCACCTAATTGTTTAAGAATAAGATTTTGTGCAGTATTATCACTATATCGAATGGAAGCATCTGCAAGCTCCTTCAGAGTCATACCTGTTCCTACATATTTTTCTGTAATTGGATTGTAGTTCACTAGATCTTTGCTGGTATACTTAATTTTTTGATCTAAATCTTCTATTGATTTCTTTTGTAACAGTGCTCCAACAGCAAGGACTTTGTGGGTAGATGCGTATGCAAAGCGTTCATCTGAACGATAAGTAACAGTTTGATTCGTACCTGTGTCCAATGCATAAATACCAAGTTTAGCATCATATTCTTTTTCAAGCTTTACAAAAGAATGCCTACTTATATTTTCTTGTTTGGTTTGTTTCGATGGTTCGGATTGAA
This sequence comes from Bacillus sp. K2I17, assembly GCF_002209985.1. NCBI lineage: Bacteria > Bacillati > Bacillota > Bacilli > Caryophanales > Bacillaceae > Bacillus > Bacillus sp. K2I17. Next base: position 92,685 of record NZ_NJGF01000017.1, on the reverse strand, counting down.
TATTACTATTGGAACAGCTTATAAGCATTACACATGAAAGTAATACTACAGGTAGCATCTTTTTATATTGTGCAATGTGAAAAACCTTCTTTGAAACTATCATACATTTTCAACCTCTTTCAAGAATATATGGATTTTGTATAAGTATTTTACATACCTATACAATTAACAAATGCACTGGATAGCACTTCTCTTGTATTTCTTGCATTACAAAATGAGAGGACTACCAAGAATACCTTTTTTATACGTAATAGACAATCTAAGTAACACATTTGTTCCATTTATGATTAAGGTTTTTAACATATCTATTAACTTTGTTTTTAAGCATCGCAAACTCCATTTTTTGAACTCCACTTAATAAAGTTGGATGGTAGAAATAAAGAGCTTAAAAAACGAAAAGTCCCCCTTATTGATTCCTAATAAGATTATACTTGCTACAAAAACAAACAAACTCGTCCTACTAAGAGGGGAGTTTGTTTGTTTGTTGTTTAGATAAAGGAATGTTCATGCAAAATTGCACACTATGTTCCATATTTTTTATAGAATACTTTATATTTAGCGTTTCAAGAATTTGTTTAACAATATATAGCCCCAAACCACTTCCGCCAGTATTTCGATTCCTTGATTTTTCAATTCGATAAAATGGTTTGAAAATTTGTTGTATATCTTCATCTTTAATATTGATACCTGTATTTATAATTTGCATTTTAATTTGACCTTGTTTAGAATCCTTACTTAACTTTATATAGACTTTTTCATTATGTGGTGAATACATAACTGCATTATGGATAATATTTTTACATGCTTTTTCAAAAAGAACACGATCTGTATAAACAGAAAGGTCAGAGTCAATTTCTTTTATTATTTGGATGCTTTTTTGAGAAGCGAAAAATTCGAGATCTTTTGTGATTGTACCTATTAACTTTGAAAGATTAACTTCTTCTATTTTTAGTTTAAAAGTGTGTTGTTCTAACTTTGACATACTTAAAATTTCACGAACTAATTGTTCCATACTTTCAATAATTTGATGATTTTTCTTTAAATATTGATCACGATTTTGATAAGGGCCAATATTGTATATCATCCCTTCTAAGTATCCTTTCATTACAGTAAGAGGGGACTTTAATTCATGTGCTACAATCGCAAAAAACTCTCTGCGTTTTGTTTCTATTTCTCTTTCTTTTTCAATATCATTTTTTAATTGTTCATTTGCTTTTTTTAAATCAAACATAGCTTGTTGTAAGTTAATAGACATGTCATTCAAACTATTAGATAATTCTCCTAACTCATCTGTAGAGCGAACCTCAATTTTTTCGGAGAAATCTAAATTTGCCATATTTTGTGCACCCTCGTTAATATAAATAAGTGGCTTTGTAATAAACCTGGAATAGAAATAAGCACTCCCTATACCAATTACGATCACAATGATACTAATATAGGGGAGAAAGCGCACTAATACTTGCGAAGCTTCATCAATCGGTTGAAATGTTGCGAACACTACAAGCGTTAAACTACCATCTTGGAATTGAATTGGTTCCGTAACATTATATGAATTGCTAATGGTACCTGCATTCTCAAATCTTGCTGCTTTAGTAACTACTGTTGTTTGTGTACCACTTTGAATAAAAGAAAATGAAGGCGAGTAAATAATTATTCCTTCTTTATTTTGAAGCGAAAGCATCGCGTTATTTTTTTTTGCGTATTCATCAAAAAGTGGTATCGCATCTTGAAACGTAAGATCTTTGGATTTATCAATTATTTCTTTTATCCCTGTTTGAAGTTGATCTGTTTTGTATTGCTCATAAAACGTAGGGAGAAAGAAATATAAAGTTAAATAAATCAACACTGCAAAGGATAACAAAATGAGAGATGTAGTCATAAAGAGTTTATAAGTAATTTGCTTCATCTTCATGATTTTTACAATTCTATTCATCAATTTTATAACCAATCCCCTTTATTGTTTTAATATAGGGGATAGCTAGTTTTTTACGTAGATTTTTAATATGTGTATCTATTATTCGTGTTTCTCCAAAATAATCGTATCCCCAAACTTTTTCTACGATATTTTCTCTTGTAAGTACTTTTCTTTCATTTTGAAATAGTAGTTGTAGAATTTCGAACTCTTTTGTCGTTAACAAAATTTCAACATCATTTACATATACTCTATATGCATCAACATCAATGCGCACTTCTTTAAATACCAAATAATTATTTACATTTTTATCATAACTTCTTCTAAGTACAGCTTCGACTCGTCTAATCAAAACATGAAACGAAAAGGGTTTTGTTATATAATCATCAATCCCAAGATCGAACCCTTTCATTTGATCTTCCTCTTCTTCTAACGCAGTTAGCATAATAATTGGTATGTTTGACTGACTTCGAATCATTTTAGCAACTTCAAATCCATTAAGATTGGGCATCATTACATCTAGAAGCACTAAATCAAAGGATTGCTTATTAAATTGTGTCATACCCTCTAGTCCATCTGAAGCAACTACCACTGTATACTGTTGTGTCATTAGAAATTGTTTAATTAATTCCTGAATTTCTTGATCGTCCTCAACCACGAGGATATGATAGTTTTTCATAATATCACCTCTGGTAGTCATTATAGCCGTACTATCTGTAGTTTATGTGGAGATACAGTAGGAAACTTCATAGGACGTTTAACGTAGTAACTCCATTTTCAAGATTGTGTATTCTCCACAAAAAAGTATTATTACCCATATTCCTTTTTTATGGAGAAATATTTGTGTGCTTGAAAAAACTTATTATATAAAAAGCTAAACGATTAATATTTACAAAAAACTAATGTATAATAATGTAAATTGCATGTAGTTTTTTAAACTGTTTGAAAATATACTTTCGATACTTTACTAGAAGGGGAAAGGGAGATGAATTTAAATATAAAAGAAGCCAGCGAAATTTTAGAGCGTACGCCACAAACTTTTTAGTTTTTTTGCTAATTTAGTAAAGGCCTAAGGTGCGAACAAGGGATTATTTAAATCATGTGAGAAAGGTTGTGAAATTATTTGATAGGTTATAAAGCGATGCTGTTTGATTTAGATGATACGTTAATTGATAGGGATAAGGCAGTAGATAACTTGTTTTTATTAGTTTTAGAAAAATGTTATGAGGATGTTAGTGATACAGTCAAAAACAATATGTTACAGAAATTCAAAGAATACGATAAAAGGGAATACGGCATTAGTGATAAAACGATAGTTTTAGAATCATTATTTGATGAATTCGCGCCGAAATATAGATTGCCAGGCGATTATATCCAAGATTTTTGGAATTTAAATTTCCCTAAATGTTTTTCGATAGACCAAAATACTATTCATTTCTTAAATCATATAAAGAGTCACTTTAAAATTGGAATTATAACAAACGGCTCAACGCATAGACAAAAAGCTAAAATAATTAACACGAATTTAAACAATTACTTTGATACGATTATTATTTCTGAAGAAGTAGGATTGAGTAAACCTGATAAACGTATATTCGAACTAGCATTAAATAAGCTTAATGTGCAACCAGAAGATGTATTATTTATTGGAGATGACTTAGAAAAGGATATTGCTGGTCCTCAAAATGCAAATATAAAAGGTGTGTGGTTTAACCCTCAGAAAATCAAGAATACTACCCAAATACAACCATATGTCGAGATTAACACTTTGGATAGTTTGTTAAGTTATGTTAATCCACAATATTTTTATAACAAGTAAAAGCAATTTCATATATATATTCAAAAATATAAAAAGAGAAACTATCATTAATTTCATTGACCGTATTAGTAATAAAAAATAGATATTTACAATAAAAAATAGTGGCGATTTTAATAGTTGCGGCTAATTTAATCTATGGTTAATACGAAGTTTTTAAAATAATTTTACTCATACTGTGTAAATTATAAAGGGGTGGGACTATGGAAATAAAGAAATTAGTTATCGATGGAATAAATATTGCGGTCATAAAAAATGATAAAGTACTAATATCCGATGTTCAAACTGCGTTGGATCTTATGGCAACAGTTCAATATGAGGTAGATGCTAAACATATTATTATCGACAAATCATTAATAACTGAAAGTTTCTTTGACTTAAAAACACGCCTTGCTGGTGATATCCTTCAAAAGTTTATAAATTACAGAGTAAAGGTTGCTATTATTGGAGATTTCTCTATGTATACGAGTAAAAGCTTCAAGGATTTTATTTATGAATGTAATAAAGGGAAAGACATTTTTTACTTAGCAACTGAACAACAAGCAATTGAAAAACTAAGTACATTGAAGCATTAATAATACCATAGTAAAATCTCCCTCTTTTTCACGTCGCTTATTATTTACAACATATAAGAACTGATGTTTGTGGTAAACTAAGAGATGAATAAAGGGGGAGTTTTCTTGTACAATTTTAATGATACAATCCGAAATTTAAACAATTTAGTTTACAAACCTAACAATTTAATGATTACGAATCTAAAAGAAGAAAAGCAAAACGCAGAATATGTAGGATGTTTATTTCACTTAAATAACAAAACTATCCGTTTTAGAGTATCAAAAATTACGCCTAATAAAATTGGTCAATTTGTTTCTTTTTGGGAGAAAGATGACAATATGCATAATCAAGCATTTTCTTATGACGCTGCTCCTGACTTATTAGTTATCACTTGTATAGATGATAATCAACTAGGACAATTTATTTTCCCTAAAGAAATTCTTCTTAAAGAAAAAATATTAAAAACGCAAAGTCAAAAAGGGAAGATGGCTATGAGAGTTTATCCAATTTGGGATACCCCTGTTAGCAACCAAGCTAAAAAGAGCCAAATGTGGCAACTTCAATATTTTGTTGATATAAGCGATCATAATAATTTACCTATAGATAAACTATTACATTTGTATTTGTAGCTTCTTTTCTTAAGTAATCTTGTGAATTAGACTTTTTGTACCGGTACAGTTAAACGAAATGTACATTGTTTCAGTACCCCATCAAATTTACAATCAGCATATACTATTTTAACTTATAAATGTTAAGGGGTGCTGAATATGACAAGTCTACAATACAAACTGTTTACAAGATTGAATCTTACAAACCGTACTGAAGTGAAGTTTGAAGAATTAAATACAATTCTCTTTGCATTTGCACACACTATACCATTTGAGAATTTAGATGTTATAGCACGCAATGCGAATACAATTACTATGGAAAATTTACAGAATAAAATTTTAACTACATCCCGCGGCGGACTTTGTTATGAATTAAATACTCTTTTTTACTACTTTTTAAAAGATTGTGGTTATGATGTACAACTTGCACTTGGAACCGTATATAAAAATGAAATCAATGCATGGGCACTTGAAGATGGACATATAACGATTATTTTAAAGTATGCTAACGAACGATACTTAATTGATGTAGGTATTGCTTCCTTAGTACCTTTAATCCCTGTACCTTTTACTGAAGAGCCTGTTTCCTCTAAAAATGGTTCGTATCGAGTGAGAAAACGAGACACAAGTAAAGGAAATTACGTTCTAGAAAGAAAAGATACGAACGGAGAGTGGAAAGTTTGTCATGCCTTTTATAATCGTATCATTGATGAGACAGTAGTGAACGATGTTCAAAAAAGAGTAATAGAAGATGAGAAATCTATTTTTAATAAGGGACCAATTGCAGTGAAATTAACGGACTATGGCCATGTCTCTTTAACGAATACGAGTTTTACTGAAATGATTAATGGGGAAAAAATAAAATGTGAAATTACAGAAGATCAATATAGAGAGCTATTAAATACTTTATTTGCTATTGAGTTGAGATGAAACGAATAGCTAGCCGGTTCTTACGCAGAATCGGCTATTTTATTAACTTTAATTTAAAATAACTATTAAAGTTTGATTTTATTAATAGATATAATACACTAGAACAGTATGTACAATGAATTTTGAATGTAAAGGAAGATTTTTATGTCAATTATTGATAAATTGAAACTTAATAAGTATACAAATATGGTCGTAATGAATGAACCTAGTGATTATGACATTTTCACAGGAAAAGAAACTGCATTTTCAAAAGAACACGATGCCATTTTTATTTTTGTAGAAACACTTGATGAAATGGTGAAACAAACGAATTATATTACTAGTAATGAAGAATTACTAATTGAAAAAGGCTACATATTCTTTGCGTATCCGAAAAAAGGTAATTCTCGTTACAGTACGTTTATTCACCGTGATGAGATGTTTCCAGCGTTAAACGTTGGCGAAGATGGGTATGTAGGACAGAGTGATATTAAATTTGCACGAATGGTAAGTATGGACGACGTCTTTACTGTTGTAGGTTTAAAGCGTGAAAAGAAAAAAGAGAAGAAAACGCCTGCTATGAGTCAATGTGTTGCCGATTATGCAGATCGTATTAAAGATGTTGAAGCATTATTAGTTAATCATCCAAATGAACTTAAATTTTATCAAAGTTTAACACCTGGATATCAAAAAGATTGGGCGCGTAATTTATTTTCTGTAAAACAAGAAAAAACACGTGACAAACGTCTTGAGAAAATGATTGAAATTCTTTCACAAGGCTATAAAACAATTGAATTATTCCGCAAGAAGAAAAAATAATGGTTAGGAAAATCACAATGATGCAACAATTAATTACGCTTAGCACATTGAAAAAAGGATTCCTTTCAGTATACTAAAGTAAGTTCTTATATTTAAATAATTAGCAAAAGAGAAAAGGTGTTTGAAATGAAATCGTATATTGTAGTTGGAGCTGGTATTTTAGGAGCGTCTACTGCTTATCATCTTGCTAAAGCAGGTGCGAATGTTACTATCGTTGATCGACAACAATTAGGGCAAGCAACTGATGCAGCAGCTGGTATTGTATGTCCTTGGCTTTCACAGCGTCGTAATAAAGCGTGGTATAAAATTGCTAAAGGCGGTGCACGTTACTATTCTTCTTTAATTCAGCAATTAGAAGCAGACGGTGAAACGGATACAGGATACAAACGTGTAGGTGCAATTAGTTTACATACTGATGAGAAAAAGTTAGATAAAATGGAAGAGCGCGCTTATAAACGACGTGAAGATGCACCAGAGATTGGTGAAATCACTCGCTTATCAGCTGAAGAAACGAAAAAATTATTCCCAGCATTATCTGAAGAATACAGTTCTGTTCATATTAGTGGCGCTGCACGAGTAAACGGAAGATCATTACGTAACGCATTAATAAGTGCTGCAAAAAAACATGGCGCAACTTTTATAAAAGGAGACGCGGTATTAGTCCGTGAAGGTAATCATATTATTGGAGTTAAAGTAAATGACGAAACAATGGTAGCAGAAAAGGTAATTGTAACTGCAGGGGCATGGGCGAATGAAATCTTGAATCCATTAGGAATCAATTTCTTAGTTACGTTCCAAAAAGGACAAATTGTTCATTTGCAAACGGAAAATACAGCAACCGAAAATATGCCAGTTGTTATGCCGCCAAACGATCAATACATTTTAACGTTTGACAATGGTCATGTCGTAATTGGTGCTACTCATGAAAACGAAACTGGCTTCGATCATCGTATAACAGCAGGTGGTTTACATGAAGTATTCCATAAAGCATTAACAGTTGCACCTGGTTTAGAAGATGGTACTATGCTTGAAACGAGAGTTGGGTTTAGACCATTTACACCAGGATTCTTACCTGTTATCGGACCACTTCCTAACTTCGACGGTATTCTTGTTGCAAACGGATTAGGAGCTTCAGGTTTAACAGCTGGTCCATATTTAGGTTCAGAACTTGCTAAATTAGCACTCGGACAACCAATTGAATTAGATTTAAACGATTATGACGTTGCTGGTGCAATTGAATAACAAAAAAAGATTAGGATTCGCTCCTAATCTTTTTTATTTATAGCTAATACTTTAATTGCTTTAATAACCTTTTGTTTAATTCCCACAATGCTGTTTTGTTACTATCCCATTTCAAAAGCATTACTGCATCCTCAAAGCATAACCATTTATAATTGGAGTGTTCTTTAGATAATGAAACATTTTTTGTAGAAACTTTAACTCCAAAAGAAAATTCTTTTATTACATAAACATCTTCTCCCCAAAGAAATCCTCCGACTACATCCTCTACAGGTAGTGAAGAAACAGAATCTAATTTTATATAGGGACATTCTTTTATAATACCAGCCTCTTCAAACGCTTCTCGTTTTGCTGATTCAATAGGAGTTTCACCATCTTCTCCACCACCAGCTATTCCTTGCCAATAACCATAATCACTTCGGTTAAAAATAGCGTATTGAATAGAATCTTCAATTATTATATAAGGAAATATTAATGCTTGATATGGTGCTCTCATTGCATAACCTCTTTCTGAAAATAAGCTTTAAATAAACATGAATAATTGTTAATTATTAAATGGAGTGGGGGTTCTTTTGAATAAAAACACCACTGATAAAATAAAGATTACAGCCTTCAAACTACCCCAATATGGATAAACAGTATGATCAGTTAAACTAGCATATTGAAAGATATTCTCTAAACCGAAAATCCCAATAACGACTGCTAAGAGAAAAGCAGCTTTTCCAATAGTACTATTACGATAGAGGGTAAATAAGTATATTGCACATATAAGTGGTACGATGATTTGTAGTAAGATTGCCATGAATTGTCCCCCTAATTTATATTTTATACTTATATTATATCAAAAATGTAATAAAAAGGAATGTAAGTTAATTGATGCTAAGTAGAAAACAGACTTGTACGAACAGGGATATCACACTTTTACGTCTATAGTTTTGATACTAATTTAACTACTCTCATCATATTCTTCTATTAAAAAGAATAACAAGGAGTGTAAAGTTAATTGACAAAAGTTAAGGTTCGTTTACGGCCCATCGTTCATAAAGTAAATTTACCGACTGTATTGAAAACAGCTATACTTCCAGGTGAATCGATCGAAAGACTATTTATCGCAACTCAATTAGGAGAGGTTTTTTACATAGGAGACGGAGCTATAAAGACATTTTTAAATATTCGTCACCGAATTATTAAATTAGGTACATTTGAAGAAGGTGTTTCTAGTAGCGGTTATGATGAACGCGGTTTGCTGGGACTAGCGTTCCATCCACAATTTAATCATAACGGCTTATTTTACCTTCATTATTCAATGGCTGGAACTCAAGGACCAGGTTCGCTTTCAGAACAATTTAAACCGAATCCTTGTGACCCGAAAACTTTAAATTTAAAGTGGACAAATAGAGATACTCAATATGATCATATTGATACAGTTGAAGAATGGGTTTTACAATCAAATGGCCAACCTCAAAAGCGAAGAACATTACTTAATATAAAACGGCCATTTTTTAATCATAACGGCGTAAATAGCTTAAACTTTTCACCTGAGACTGGAAAACTTGTTTTTACTAATGGAGATGGTGGTTCTGGCTATGATCCGTTTAATTTAAGCCAGGATGATTTAGAAATAGCGGGTAAAATAATTGAAATCGATGTAAGTAAAAATACGTCCATAAATAATCCTCCAGTAGTTACACGTTTTAATGAACTTCCTCTATCTATTCAAGAAACTCTTACATTAATTGCAAAAGGCGTACGTAATATAACAGGTATTTCATTTCAAAGGTTGCATAATCAATATATCAAATATGCCGGTAACGTCGGACAAGATATTGTAGAGTCTATTTTTTCTTTTGTTCTATATAAATCAATACCAGTTACCGAAATCGTTCAAACCCATTTAATGAGAGATACTCCTGATCAATATGGAGTTATTAATTTTGGGTGGAGAGGATGGGAAGGGGAATTACCTACTTCTTTTATAAGGCACTGTTCTGAGAATCCTACTTTGGATGAGAGGATAACGGCTTATTATGATGAAACAATAGTAACATCAGTAAATCGTATTCAACCTCTAATAAGTTATTATCATAAAGATTCCAGACCGGATAAGTTTGGAGGAACTTCACTTACAGGAGTTCAGCCATATATGGGGACTGCAATCCCAAATTTAACAGGTAGCGTCGTATTTACTGACCTTGCTAAGAAAGAAGAATCTCAGTCTCCAGTAAAGGGTGCGTTAGCTTATTCTAGAGCTGGTACGCATGGTAAACATACTGACTTTCATGTTATTGAAATCGATTATGATTTTGGTACGCAAGCGGCTTTTTATATGAGTTTGGGAACAAATTTAGATCAAACTAGATTATATTTAGGGGTCTATGGTTCTATGAAAGTAACGGATTTTAACAAAGGTACTATTTTTGAAATCGTTCCTTGATATGATAAAAACTTTCAGATACATTCTTTATATAATCGTCTATTGTATAATGATTGATTCCTTTTAGAAGGTAACAAATAAACAATAAGTGTATGAATAAAAATAGAAAGTGATAAATTAGATATCTTTAGGGGGATTTTGATGAATCACTTTAGAAACTATTGGTATCAACCGATGATCGCGCATGATGCGAATTTTGTTCATAAAAGAAAGATGACGCCAGCAAAGAGGTTAGTGATTACAGCGTTACTCGGTTCACTTGCTGCTATTTTTCAATCTGCCGGGAACCTAATCCCTGGTATAGGCTTATTTATTAGTCCTTTTGCGACGCTGCCTATATTTTTCGCTATTTGTTATTCTACTCGCACGGGAATACTTTCTTACATTCTTACTATTCTCCTATTATTTATTATTGAGCCAAGCGAACTAATTGTCTTTCCTTTTACTACAGGTTTATTAGGTATAGCGTTAGGAGTATCCTTTATACAATTCAAGAGAAGGATTTTGATTGTTTCCTTTTCAGCAATATGTCTACTTCTAGGTATTATAATTGTACTTGATATCTTTCGATTTCCTGTATTAGGTCCTACTGTTCATACAACTTTGGATATAAAAATTATTCTATTAATATTTATTCTGAGCTTTCTATACTGCTGGATCTATGCAGGCATTTGTAGAATAATGTTGAATAGAGTATATAAAGTATGGTCTTAACAATTTCTCATATATTTTTAAAGATTGGAGATTCAAGTCGTGTATAACGTTAAAATTAGAAGACCTAATTCGGATGATGTAGATGAACTGAATATGTTTTTTCGTCTTGTTATTACTGATACATTTAAAAATGAAGGGTTATCACAATTATTAGATGACATAGAAAATGAAATTAACACGAAAAAACAATATTTGAAAAATGATTTGGAGAGTAATGGAGAAAGTCGTTACTTTTTATTAGCAATTGATACAAGTAACGATAAAATCATTGGAACAATTGAAATCGGCCCAGCAAGTACATTGATTAATAGTTGTACAGGTGGTGTGTTTAAAGATTTATATGAAATAGGAACTGTATTTGTACTACCTGAATATCAACGAAATGGCATAGGCAATTTATTACTACATGCAATGTATATTACGTTACTTAGCAGAGGAATAACAGAATACTGTTTAGATAGTGGATACAAAAAAGCACAAAGTATATGGACGAAGAAGTTTGGAGAACCTAGTTATGTACTGAAGGAGTATTGGGGAGAATCAAGCGATCATATGATTTGGAAGAAGAGTTTACATGATACACCTATAATATTTGAATTATAAAATGAAATATGCCTCTGAACGTAGCTTTTCTTACATATGTATGCTATTATTTATCTTTATAATAAAAGAGGACGTGAATGAACTTGATTAAAATTAATATTCCTGAAGCTGATGTTTCAATTACTGAACGTAAACAAGTTATTAAAGGAGACGAGCCAATAATTACTCCAATTAATGGATTTATCGATTTCCACTTGTTCCCTAGAGATAAAGGCGGCATTTTTATGTTTTACAATATTAATGACGAACTTCTTTTCGTAGGTAAAGCTCGTAAAATTAGACAACGTATTAAGAAGCATTTTGAAGACAATGTTTCACCAATTAAAAATCACCGTGATGAAGTATACCGCATCGATGCATGTATCGTAGAGGATCCAACAGAAAGAGAAATTTACGAAACTTACATTATTAATGAATATAAAGCAAAATATAACGTTGATAAAGTATTCTATAAATAAGTAATAAAAAAACAATCCTAGCGCATATACTGGGATTGTTTTTTTATTTAAATTTAGTCCTCATATTTTTCTCCTTTTTTTAAATGATTAGCAACAATAAAACAGCATACACCTATACATATAAGTACAATTCCAATCGATTTATGTTTTCCCTCAAAAAAAGGAATATCAGAAATAACATTTGTCATACATAACCCTATAAACACAAGGATAGGTCCTGCCCACAGTAATACATTGCCGAATTTCGTATGTTGCCACATAGTAACCCTCCTTACCTCTTTTTACATATATATCTATAAAATAAAAGTAAATTCATAGAGAAATATAGTTTTTTTCATATCGAAAATTTAACCTTCATATATTGGTACAAGCAAACGAGAAAGGGGACCATCATGAATTGGTTAGAAGCTTTTATATTAGGGATCATACAAGGTTTAACAGAGTTTTTACCGATAAGTAGTACGGGTCATCTTTATTTAGGAAGGCATTTGTTTCAATTAGATGAAGCAGGATTGTTTTTAGATACGATGCTGCACATTGGAACTTTGCTTGCAGTGTTTATTTATTACAAAAAAGAATTTATATATTTAATTAAAAATCCATTTTCCAAACTAATGCTACTACTTATTGTCGGGACGATACCCGCAGTTGTAATCGGATTGTTATTTAAAGACTTTTTTGAGGATATTTCAAAAACAGGCATTACGATTGGATGGGAGTTTTTAGTGACAGGTTTCTTTCTATATATGGCTGATAAACAAAAAAATGGTCGTAAAAAAATGGATGACATTACATATAAAGATGCATTTATTATCGGTTCATTTCAAGCTGCTGCTATTTTCCCAGCAATTTCTCGTTCTGGTATGACAATCGTTGCTGCATTATGGAGGAAGTTAGACCGCGAAACTGCTGCTTACTTTTCTTTTTTATTATCAACGCCAGCCATTGTCGGAGCTATCATTTTGCAATTAGCAGATGTTTATCAAGGGAAAGCAGAATCTATTTCTAGTACATCTTTAATCGTCGGCACATTATCAGCAGCGTTTTTCGGTTATATAGCCGTTTCATGGATGATTCAATATTTAAAACGTCACTCCTTAAAAGTATTCGCGTATTACGTATGGGGATTAGGCATTTTAATTTTAACGTTACAATTTACTCATGTGTTTTAATGTAGTAACTATTCGTTTAGATCCTGTTTCATTCATACAAGGCAGGGTCTTCTTTCATTAAGGGGGAAAATATGTTTAATAAGGCTATCGTTATTGGCGGAAGTATCGCAGGAAAACTCGCAGCAAAAGCATTATCATCTACTTTTAAAGAAGTAATCATTATAGAAGCTGGTGAAAGATGGGATGGAAAGTCTTCGAGAAAAAGAGTTCCACAAAGTAATCATCCTCATGTGTTATTAAAAGGTGGAGAAAAAGCGATTGAGGAATTGTTTCCTACTATCACTAATGAATTAATTGAAACAGGTAGTATCGTAAATAACTTTACTCGTGATATAAAATGGCATCAATTTGGTTTATGGAAACAGCAATTCATAGGTAAAGTACATATGATTCAACAAAGTAGGTTTTTGCTTGAATGGCATATTCAAAAACGAATTAATGATATTTCAAATGTTACCACTAAATTTGGAACATTAGTTGATGGTTTATTAGTAGATGGAAAGCTTAACAAAGTAAGTGGAGTAAAAGCTAAATGCTTAGAGACGGGCACGCAAGAAGAAATTCAAGCAGATATTGTTGTTGATGCAAGCGGATTCGGTTCAAAAAGTATAGCGTGGTTACGTGAATACAATATTGAAGTGCAAGAAGAGAAAGTGCGCATTGATTTGTTTTACGCAACTAGAATGTTTAAACTCAATGAAAATGAGAAATTAGACTGTTGTAATATGCTAATGTCTCCAAGTTTCCCTGACAATCCGTATGGTGTTCTTATTCAAACGATTGAGGATAATCGCTATTTTGTTACTTTCAGCGGATATGCAAATGAGAAAGCACCACAAACAGATGATGAGTTTTATGATTTTGCTGAAAACCTATCAATTTCTAATGTGACAGATTTTCTAAATAAAGCTGAGGCAATTTCAAATATCAAAACGTACAAAATTCCTTATCAAGTACGTCGGCGATTTGATTTAGTTAATCATTTACCAGAAGGATTGTTAGTAGTTGGGGATGCACATTGTCGTTTTGATCCTGTTTTTGGGCAAGGTGTTTCAGTTGCAGCTATGGAAGCTCACCAATTGCAGTTACTTTTGCAAAAGAGACAAAAGCTTGATAAAACATTTACACAGCGATTTTATAAAAAGACCGCTAATATCATACAAACTCCTTGGGAAATGACTACAACGGAAATATCACGTCATCCTCAGCTAACAAGAAAATTATCGATGAAGCAAAAATTTCAGCTATGGTATACGAAACAAATATATGAACTATCTGCAACTGACTCTGATGTTTATATTCGATTAGTAAGAGTTATGAATTTAATTCGTAGTCCATTGCACCTATTTCATCCGAAAGTACTACTTGCTGTATTACTGAAGCGAAAGAAATAGCAGGAAAATAATCGATTAAAAAGAATATATAACAGTTAGTATATATAGAAGGAGTGAGCGAGATGAAAATATACATAGAACAATTAAAGAAACACGATGCTAAAGATTTATTTACGTTTGAACTTACGAATAAATCTTTTTTTGAAACAATGGTACCAAATCGTGGCTCACAATATTTTAATTTTGAATATTTCCGAAAGCTACTAGACGATTTATTAATAGAACAAGCGGATGGAGATTCTTATTTTTATTTAATTCGTAATGAAGAAAAAGAAATTGTAGGACGAATAAATTTAGTAGATATTGATACAGAAACTCGAAGCAGTTCATTAGGGTATCGAGTCGGAGAAAAGTTTACTAAAAAAGGGGTTGCAACAGCAGCTGTAAAATTAGTTTTAGACGTAGCGAAAAATAATAAAATTAATGAGATTCATGCTAAAACAACTACTAATAATCTCGCATCACAAAGTGTATTAGAAAAAAGCGGGTTTTCTTCCTATCATAACGAAGCAGATACAACATCTGTAGAATTAAATGGAGAACATGTGAATTTTGTACATTATATATGGAGAAATACTTCGCGCTTATATTAAGGGGGACTTATACATGAATGATTTACGTTATCCAATTGGGCAATTTACATCCAAACGTCCTATAACTGAAGAAATGATTGATACATGGATTCAAGAAATTGAAGATTTACCTAATGAACTAGCAAAAGCAATTAAAGATTTAGATCAGAAGCAGTTAGACACACCATATCGAGTTGGTGGATGGACGGTTCGTCAAGTAGTTCATCACGTTGTTGATAGCCATATGAATAGCTACATACGCTTTAAATTAGCACTAACAGAAAAGAATCCTACTATTAAACCATATAAAGAAGAGAAGTGGGCAGAACTACCTGATTCTAAATTACCAGTAGACGTTTCACTAGTAATGTTAGAATCGTTACATAAAAGATGGGTTAACCTTTTATATTCTCTAGAACTAGAAGATCTAGAAAAGACATTTAATCATCCAGAAACTGGTGAAACAAAACTTGCTGCTGCAATTGGACTATATGCATGGCATGGACGTCATCATACAGCGCATATAACTTCATTAAGAAAGCGACTAAATTGGTAACATGGAGATTGGATTAGAGAAGGCAACAGAAAATGATGCAGCAGTTTTATTTCAAATGCAAATAGACTCATTTAGCCCTTTATTAAATAAATATAAAGACTATGAAACAAATCCAGCAAATGAAACTATTGAAAAAACTATTTTAAGGATAAATAATCCAAGCAACAACTTTTATAAGATGATAATAGATTCGAACCTTGTTGGAGCGATATGTATATCCCAAAAAGAACTACCTTATAAATTTTGAATCAGTCCAATGTTCATTCATCCAATCTATCAAGGGAAAGGAATCGCTCAAAAGGTACTTATTTTAATTGAAAAGATGTTTCCAAAAGCAAGGAGTTTTGAACTTGCTACGATTTTAGAAGAAGAAAGAAATTGTTTTCTATACGAAAAAACGGGGTATAAAAGAACAGAAGTAATAAAGAAATTAAATGATAAAACTACACTCATTTATTACAAAAAAGAAAGGTAAAGCATTTGAAATACGCTTTACCTTTTTCTGTTACTTAAGATTAAATATACAAAAACGATGCATATTCTTCCAAAATACTCGGGTTAGTAATTTTGGAACTGAATAAATATACATAAAAGCGTTATTTCGTCGTATATGTTACTAACGCTTTTTGAATGCTTAAAACACTATCGTCACCTTTAAATTCTTTCGTAATTGGTGTACTCAAACTAGATACCCAAATTTTAAGCTCAGCGTCTAAATCAAAATGCCCAGCTGTTTCAATGCTAAATTGTGTAATGCTTTTATAAGGAATAGAATGATACTCTGTTTTTTTACCTGATATCCCTTGTTTATCTACTAAAATAAGACGACGATTTGTAAATACGATTAAATCACGAATTAATTTATAAGCATGTTCAACTTTCTCATCGTCTAACATAATCTTCTCTAAATCACGTTCTACACTTTCTGTACTCGCATTTGATGCATTTCCTAAAATACCGCTAAATAAACCCATATGAAATTCCTCCTCGGTTAATTGTGGAATGTATTACTTATATTGTACCATGCTATTTACTAAGAAATTATGACATTACTTTAGTAGTTTCTGGTTATTATTGCAATTCGTTTATATAACCTCGTCTTAAAATCTTGTGTTAACATGTAAGTAAGAAAAAAGAAGCAGAGGGATATAGCATGAAAAATATAGGTTTAGTATTAGAGGGCGGAGGAATGAAAGGTCTATATACTGCAGGAGTACTCGAATATTTTATGGAAAAGAACTTATTCTTTCCGTATGTAGTTGGCGTATCCGCTGGTGCATGTATGGGCGCAACTTATTTATCACGTCAAAAAGGAAGGAATAAAAAAGTAAATACAGAGCTAGTGTCAGATCACCGATATATATCTTATCGAAATTTGATTCGAAAACGTGAATTATTTGGAATGGACTTTTTATTTGATGAAGTCCCTAATAAAGTTGTTCCATTTGATTTTCAAACTTTCTTAAATTCCAATGAACAATTTGTTATAGGAACGACTGATTGTGATTCAGGAAAAGCAGTTTATTACAATAAAATAGAACACGGAAATGATATTTTAAAAATCATTCGCGCATCAAGTTCTGTACCGTTTATAGCGCCTGCTGTAGAATATGATAATCTAAAATTGCTAGATGGAGGGATTATAGATCCTATACCGGTTCTAAAAGCACAAACTGATGGTTATCAAAAGAACGTCGTGATTATGACAAAGCCAGAAGGATATGAGAAGCAGCGGAATAAATTTTCTGGTCTGGCTAAAATTTTATATAGTAAATATCCGAAAATCGCAGAACATTTAGTAGAACATTATCGTTATTATAATGAAACCGTAACTTATATGAATGGCAACGAACAGAAAGATAATTTTTATGTAATTCAGCCTAGCTCACAACTTCCTATAAGCGGAATAGAAAGAAATAAAGAAAAGCTAGTTAATTTATATAATCTTGGCTATACAGATGCTCAATATCATTATGAAAAATTATTAAGTTGGATAGAGAAATAAAGGGGTGGAAAGTTGCTATTAGGTAAAATGGTTATTTTTAATGAATTGCAGAAAATGCATAGTCTGCTGCATAAACCGTTTCCGTATCGTGCTACAGGAAAATTGCAACGAGACTTAAAAAGTAAATTTACAGATGATGACTGTATAAACGCTGATTTTAATCATTATTGGATGCATACAGCAGGTACTTTAAGTTCTGTACTAAATGGAAACGAACAGAACATTACGTTTCAGCAAATAAAGTGGTTAAGGAAATCGTTTTTTGAATGGTTTCCGCAATATCGTTCTATAGAAACAGAAATTGTGAAGTATCCCGTTTTGTATAGAGATTTCATGAATTATGAGAAAGCGCGAAAACTATTACTATATTATCTTACTGAATAAAAATTAAAACGTACAAGTTATGCTGCTTGTGCGTATTTTGTTCATAAAAAAGACAATATTTATACCTTGCTTATATAGGAATTTTAATGTGCAGAAAGAAGTAATTATAGAATGAAGTAAGGGAGGAGAGGCGTTTAGCGATTGTTTTCCTTTAATGGATTGTCCAACTCGAATATCGTTAGTTATTTATGATAAAATATTTCGAGTGAAATCAAGTACTTATTATATCCAGTATTAAATAAGTTAAGCCAGGAGGAACAACAGTAAAATGGAAAACGTATCAAATATAGATAAATCGGAATCAAGAAAATCTTTACAATCGACTATTCGTAAACTTGAAAATGCATTATTACAGATGACTCAAAAAGGTGCAAATACTACATTAGTGAAAAAACGACTTAAAGCCGTTTGTGTAGGGTTAGCAGTACTAGAAAACGTTTGGAATCAAGAAAGTCACCAGTATAGTCAAGAAGAGTTAGCAGAAGCTCGTAATGTCCTTGTTGGTTTACTTCCATCAATTGAGAGAGCCTATGATAAGTCTAAAGTAGGTAGTCCGCAAAGAACTCTTTTAACAAGACGAATCAAAGCGTTGGAACTTTCTATTCAGGCAATTGATAAACTTTCTAATAAATAACTCATCTAAATACAATATCATCCTAATCCTAATTTTTATAAAAGCAATCTAGTGAAAAGAAATACAAAGGAGGAAGATGGGTGACTTCAATAATTAGTCCTAAATTAGAGGAGCTTAATAATCAATTAAAAAATGGAAACGAGAAAGCTTTTTATACTTTTTTGCATGAAATAAAGTCAAATCATACGCCACTAATAGAACAATGTCCTGTAAATAATCAGTATAAGCTTATAACGTATATATGGTTAGGGGACCAAAAAACTGAAAATGTTTATGTATTCGGTAGTTTTCCTGGTTGGGATCTGTCTGTAAATCAATTAAAACGATTGTTACAGACAGATATTTGGTATGAAACGTTTAGGACGGATAAGAGTTTTATTTCAACTTACTATTTTTCAGTAAACGATTTTTTCGAAAATGATTGGATAAAGCGTAGTGAACAGTACGAACTAGACCGATTTAATGGAAATACATTTGGAGAAGGTGCTAATAAAGCATCAGTGTTAAGTATAGGGATGGAAGTGCAGTATAGCAGTCGTTTCCCTTCAGATCATTATCCATCTGGAAAAATTGAAACATATTCTTTTCATAGTACGATTTTAAATAACACACGTAACATTCATATTTATACGCCTCATGACTATTCTCACACTTCACACCTTCAAGAACTTCTCATTGCATTTGATGGGAATTCATTCATTAATAACCTTTCAATCGCAAGAACACTCAATTATTTAATATACGAAAAAGAAATCCCATCTTGTATTGCTGTTGCAATAGATCCTGTTGATCGACTAGAAGAGCTAACTTATAACGATAAAATGAATGCATTTTTAACGGAGGAATTACTTTCGTGGATTCATGCTAAGTATCGTGTGCATCAAGAAGCGAAACATACAACAATTGCCGGTTTCAGTCTTGGTGGCTTAGCAGCTTTTTATGCAGCACTTCAAAATCCACATGTTTTCGGAAACGTGTTGTCAATGTCTGGATCCGTGCATTGGAAAAAGGATGGTTATGAAAATCAAATTCCTTGGATTGAAAATCAAATTTCATCTATAGATTCCGATACGAGTCAACCTCATTTTTACATAGCAGCAGGAGAACTTGAAAACAAACCTCTTTTAACGGCTAATAGACGCCTGTATAAAGCTTTAAAAGAAAAAGGGTACCAAATTACTTATGAAGAGTTTCAAGGCGGACATGACGGTGTTTGGTGGCGAGAAAAGTTGTTTGATGAATTGAAAGCATTAAAACTTACAAAAACAACACTCTAAATTAAAAAGGAGAGAGAGTCTATGAATCAAGAAGAACTAGATAAAAAACTAAAAAAGCAAGAGATATTAGTAAAAGATGAGAAAGTTTGGTCTTATACGTATGAGGATCATATTAGTTCTATCGTTAAAGAAGCAGAAAAGAAAGGGTCTTTTGATAATTTGCCAGGTAAAGGGAAACCTCTTAATCTTGATAAAGACCTTTCATACAATCCTGAAAAGCAACTTTATAGAACGTTAAAGAATAATCATGTTTTACCTAGGTGGATTGAGCTTTCAAAGGAAATTGATGATTTAAAAGAAAAGCTAAAAGAAAATACAAATACTACAGAAGCAGCGGATTTAATTCGAACTATTAATAAAAAGGTTTTAGAACATAATCTACTTTGTCCACCAAGTGCACAAAAAACGAGGGTGAAAACGGATTTTTAACAATTTTCAATGAAGCTATCTTTTGCTATATAATTAAGTAAGGCATTTTCAATTCATTATTAAAGGGAGGCAAATGTAATGAAGAATACGTATCAGCTTCAAATTCCGAAAGAACTAGAGCAGTATCGTAGTATTTTAGAAGAAAGTGTGAAACCTTATATTAAAGTGTCTGGAACATTAGCAGAGACAACGCTTTTTGAAAGTAAATTTGGTGGTTATCCGTATTTACCTATAGATCAAGAGCATCCTAAAGATTCAAATGGACAACCTATGATGTTACTAGCGCAGCTAAACTTTGAAGAAATGCCGCATGTTGAATATATGCCTCAAAAGGGTATGCTACAGTTTTTCGTAAGTGCTGAAGATGAACTTTACGGAGCAGATTTTGATCATCCAACAATCCAAAAAGACTTTCGAATTATTTATCATTCTACAATTATAGAAGATTTAAATAAGGTAATTACTGATTTTAGTTATTTAAACACTTCAGAATTAGAGAACTTTATCATTCCTGAAGCAGCGAAATTAAAGCTTGAATTAGGTTATCAACCAATAACATCAAGGGATTATCGATTTGAAAAGATGTTTAGTGAGGAAATTGATTGGGAAGAAATTGTTGATGAAGAAAATAATACTGAATTAGGCGAACTGTATGATGATTTATGTAAAGATCAAGGGCATAAAATTGGTGGTTATCCATTTTTCACACAGACAGATCCAAGGGAATGGGAAGAAAAATACCAGCAACATGACATGTTATTGTTGCAAATTGATACAGATGATTCATTAAATATTATGTGGGGAGATTCTGGTATTGCTAATTTCTTTATAAAGAAAGACGATTTATTAAATCTAGATTTTTCCAATGTTATTTACAATTGGGATTGTTATTAAAAACATATAACTGAAATACTAGCAAGCTAAAAAATCTTCCTAAAGGTGAGGGAGATTTTTTTATGTTAAAAATAAACGTTATGTTAACTAGAATAAAGAACGGTAAGTACAATAAAAGTCAAGTGTAACTGACAGAAATAACAACAAATAATCTAAAGTTATAAAACGTGTGTAAATAGCAATATAAATTTATTAAGTAAAACATAAAATGAATTTAATAATTTATATTTTGTATAGAAATAATTTTTCTGTATAAAAATTATTTCTATACAAAATGTTTTTGATTCGATAATTCTTAATGGATTATTGATTTGAATTTGCTGTGATGGATTTATAACAAAAAGAATGATAAAAACTGTAGAAATTCGTTTAGATACGATTTTATGTAAATCTCACTAAAAATCTCCGCTCCGTCTCATTAAGTATAGTTTACTTGGTTTTTGATACCTGATATCGCTTTTTTCTACAACTGCCTATAATATATATTATGTTAACTAACTTAGAATAATAAACTTATTAAATGTTAGCGTTGGTGATTAGCCTCCCCTTGTTCTTTTTAATCATTCTGTGTGATTGATTGTTTAGTTGTTTGTTTTTTTGTTGTTTTATAAGTTGTTGATAAAAATGTCTCCAGATATAAATTATATTTAAGACAATAAAAAATGCAATTCGTTTTAAATGAACGCATTAAACGAATTGCATTGATATGATTACGAATAAGTTTTTAAAATTAGATAAGTTTTTAAAATTAGTTTGCTACAGCAATTGCTTCGATTTCAATTAATAAGTTATCGTTAATTAACTTTCTAACTTCTACAGCCGAACTTGCTGGTGGATTCTTAGTATCAATGTATTGATCTCGAATATCTCTAACAATGGCCATTTGAGAAATCTTAGACTTTCTTTCTGAAACACTTCATATTTTCTATGCAAATAAATATCTTTGTCTTTATAAATCCAATTTGAAAATAGTTGTATTGATTTTCTTCCAGATAAAATAAAGCGATAATGTTTGTTTTGATTTAGTAAATCGGCTCGTAAATTGTGATTTTGAAGAATTTGATGTAAAGAATTCATAAATCTATATGATCCTCCTACAAAGCTTACTATATAATTTTCATATTTGACGTAACCATCCCCATCAAAATATCCACGAACAAAATGATGTAAATATTCTTCAGGCACGAATGGGAATTTGATATTTAATGATTTACATGGCATGATTCCATGTATATTCATAAGGTCGTCTTTTATTGTTTTGCTATTAATGTTTAGCATCTATACGCCTGTTTTTTTATTTTGATATAGTGGCTGGTTGGTGTGTAGTTCTTGTTTTATATCTTCTAAAATGTAACTTTCTTTTTGAGATATACTGACACATTGATTTTCTTTCTGTATAACACCATCTGCTGCTATAAATCCTAAAATATAAGCCATGTTATTTGACCATGTTTTAAAATAATCTTCTGATATGTCATACTTCCTTTTCCAACTCCCTATAGCACGCCTTGGAACGTTATTGTCTGTTAAAACCATACGAATATATCTAGCAGACACATTGGCAAGCGTAGCTATTTCTGAGGTACTCTTCCCTTCTGCATATAGCTGAGTTATTTGAGATTTTGATAGTTTACATTTTGATTTCTTTTTTCTCTCTATTTGCACTTACATCCTCTCCTTCCTTTTAATAATTAGAGACGTATTTTCTTCTACAACATATAACGAAACGTATGTTCTTCGTTGTTTATAAGAAAGTATTTACCAAATTAAAACAATTTACATTTACTTTATATTTGTTTTATCTGCTGCCTGATTTATTTTTTATATATAAGAATAATGAATTTGACAAATTTATGAAATGTACTGAATTTAAGATGAAAGGTAAATTAATTTCGTTTAAACTACAAATAGCTACAATAACAACATACGTATATTGTTAAACGTAAAAAGGAGAACGAATGAAAAAGAAATATATGAATCAAATTCATACTGATGTAAATTTTAAACCGAAAGATATAATCGGTTTAATGACTGATTACTTTAAAATGAAATCAAAGCTGCGTCCTTTAAAGAATTTACCTATTGTTTTATCGGATAAAAATAATGAGTCTTTAGAGAGTGTGACATGGTTTGGGCACTCTGCTTCTCTTTTGAAAATAGAAGGTAAAACATTGTTATTAGACCCAATGTTTGGAGATGCCTCTTCCCCATTTCCTCTGTTTAATAGTAAACGTTATAGTGGTATTTTTTCTTTAGAACGTGAAGACCTTCGAGAAATTGATGCGATTATCATTTCACATAATCACTATGACCATTTGAATTACAAGAGTATTATGCAGTTAAAAGATCGTGCGAAGCATTTTTATGTTCCAACTGGAGTTGCGCAATATTTAATTAAATGGGGTGTTTCACCTAGCAAAATTAGTGAACATAATTGGTGGGACGAAATTACGTTTGATAATATAAAATTAGTTTGCGCACCTGCAAGGCATTTCTCAGGACGAAGTATGACAGATAGAGATTGTTCGTTATGGTGTTCATGGCTTATTCTTGGTCAAGAGACTAAAGTTTTCTTTAGTGGTGATAGCGGGTATGCTCCTCACTTTAAGGAGATTGGTGATAAATACGGTCCATTCGATCTTACGTTAATGGAATGCGGGCAATATGATCCAAGGTGGTCTGCTATTCATATGTTACCAGAAGAGACAGTGCAAGCTCATATTGACGTGAAAGGAGAATTACTTCTTCCGATTCATTGGGGTGCTTTTACATTATCATTACATGAATGGAGTGATCCTATTGAACGTGTGACAAAAGAAGCAAAGCGTTTAGGAGTTAATATTGCAACGCCACAAATTGGTGAATCTATCACGTTAAAATCTACAGACTATCCTTCATCAACTTGGTGGAGAGAAATTTAACTATAAATAAAAAAGAGCGATCTCTATTATAAGGAATTCGCTCTTTTTCTGTATTTAACCTTATTTCACTATATTTGCTTTACCGCTATCTAAAACTCTATTTGTTTGTACAGAGTTAATATTAATAACCGTATTCATACTTTTATCAGTTAGTTCAATAAGTTCGTTTTCGTGATTGATTTTCTGTAAATCCCACACCATTCCATTGAACTCGTTATGTTGTCCACTTACTCTTAATATATTTTTCGTTTTACTTGATGGCTGTAATTGTAGATTTGTAAATTGATTACCGCTAATTTCATTTGGTGTAGTTACATTACTATCCATATAAATCATATTTACACAATCTTCAAGTGAGAAGTTTATAAAACGGTTGGCATTTATCCAAGCATAACCAGATTGCGGTTTCTTTGCTACTAATTTCAGCCCAGTTTCCATTCCTACAACTTTTATATTTTCAAAGTTAATAAATGAAATTTCATTTTCTTTCCCACCAGAATACAAAGAAATTCCAGTACCTTTATTTGTTTCTGTCCAATTAATAATATTTATATCTTTTATTTGTGTTTTGTGCCAAGTGTTATAATACTTATTTTTGCCGTCTAAATATATAACTTCAGAATTAAATGTAGGATCGTTTACAGCTATATAGGCTCCTTCGATAGAAGCGTTTTTTTCTAATTCTAGAACTCTGAAATTACCTTCAACAACAAACTGTGTTCCATAACCGAATAATAATTTTACACCTTTTTTCACTACGATTGGTGACGTGATTTTATACTTCTTATCCTCAAGCAATACTGTTTTAATTGTACTTGATTCTGCTTTATTAATAGCAGATTGTATTTTGTTTGAATCATTTTTACCTTTAAAGTCTTCTACATACACTTTATCATTTTTAGCTACGCTATCTTTTTTGTTGTATTGATAAAAAGCAAAAGTAATTAAAACTACAGCTATGAGTAAAATAATTATTTTCTTCATTACACTCATCCTCATATAAGTTTTCTCCTTAGCTACTCTTCGAATAATCTATGGCTTTTATATTTAGGTTATAATGATTGTGCTGCGTATTATAGATTACAATTCCTGCTTTTTATAATTGAACTATATTATCTATAGAACTATCCTGCTTAATCAATTCCGCATTCCTATAATCTATTAATTTATGATTAGATAAAACAAAATTGTGCTCTAATATTAATTCATTGTGGAATAAATCCGGTAAAAATTTAGGTATCATCTCTCCTACGCCGTAATTATAGTCACTTAGAATCCAAGAAATCTCTTTCCAATCTAAAATTCCTTCTGATACTTTTTTGGAGTGTGATATGTAAATTCATTATGTAGCTTTACTAAATAAACATACATACCACCAGAGTAAGATGAGTCCTCCCACTTAATAATGCCTTTAAACTGAATTTGTTCATGCGTAACTTCTATATTAGTCTCTTCTTTTATTTCACGAATCGCATTTTCTAAAGGTGTTTCTACCTTTCCACCTACCCCGTTCCATAATCCTTTTACAGGGTCATATTCTCTATTTAACATAAGTATCTCTTCATTTCTCTTTATAAAACATAAAGTGTGCTTGTACATAATGTGATTCCTTCCTTTGTTATTAATAAGCTCTTACTGGAGATATAAGATGTACTGCTGCAGATGGTGTTCCTGCTTCAATTAATATTGGTCTCATAGAACCGCTGAAACTTAAAGTAACCGTTTCTTCTTTTATCGCCTTTAAAGCATCCATCATAAATCGTCCATCGAAAGATATATTTAATTGTTTTTCACCTTGAATCTCATCTATCTGTTGTGTCTCGGATATTTTTCCAATCTGAGAAGCGTTAGAAGAAATTTTAATTGTGGATTCGTCTATGATTTCTAAGTTAACATTGTTATTTGCCCATTCACTTGATAATAAGCTGGATCGATCTACACCTTGTAAAATTCTTTTTCTATCTACGTTAATGACTGTTTGAAATTCATTTGGAATTAAACTAGATATATTAGGATATTTTCCTTCAATTAATCTTGAATATAATGTAGTTGTACCGAATGTAAAAATAATGTGACTTTCTGAAAGATAGATGTATACGAATTCTGAATTACTATTCATTAATTTTAGCAGTTCACTAATAGTTGCACTTGGTACGATACAACTTGCTTTTACCTCTGTAGAAATTATCGTTTCGCGTATAGCAAGTCTATGTGAATCAGTTGCAGCACAAATTAATTTGTTGTGTTCTAATTCGATATGTACTCCCGTAAGAACGGGTCTAGATTCATTTTTAGCTACTGCAAAGACAGTTTGTTTAAATACTTCAATCAATTGTTCTGTTTCTGCTTGTATTTTTGCATGATCGTCTATAAGTGGTACTTTCGGAAACTCATATGCTGGAAGTCCATTTAAGTTTAATGTGATTTCTTCTGACTGTATCGTAATTATTTGCTCATTCGTACTTTTTATTGATACATCGCTTGGCATTTTTTTTATAATTTCAATGAAATATTTTGCAGGTACTACAATAGTTCCTGCTTTTACTATAGTTGTAATTTGGTCGCCTTCAGTGGAACTAGGGATGAATTTTTCGATGAAAATATTTGAATCACTTGCGATTAAAGTAATTCCCGATTGATCTACAGTTATTTTTATGCCAGATAATATAGGGATTATAGCTTTGGTAGATATAGCTTTACTTACTTCTGAAAGTGCTTGAGTGAAATGTTTATGATTAACGATAAACTCCATTTTTTCCCCGCCTTACATGAATTGATAATGTTATGAAGATTGATGAACGATTGTCCCGTTAAAAAAGTAAGGCACTGTTTCTTTCCTTTGTAATATATTAAGTAAGTGTTCTGGTATACGTAAATGCGGTGCTGCTTCATGTAATTCCATCCAAGTAATCTCTTCAATTTCTTTTGGCCTTGTTATATTTGCCTGCCCGTCAATTATTTCACCTAAAAAATTAAAGAAAATTGCATGGTGTCCTCTCTCTTCGAAAAAAGCTTCGCTAATGTAACAAATACCGTTTACAGTTATATGTAGCCCGGTTTCTTCTTTCACTTCCCGAGTTACTGCCTCTTCTAACGTTTCTCCCAATTTAACTGCGCCACCTGGTAGCGTGTAATAAGAACCGTTCTTTCCTTTATTTTTTACCATTAAGATCTTTTCATTTGTTTTATCGTATAAAAGTGCATATGTAACATTTACTTTTTTCATACGTACCTCCTCTGTTTTTACTAAAAGGAATTTTCTGTCTATTTATCATTCTATCATTAACTTGTTTTAATAGTAAGTTCACGAAGTATTAGAATAAAAATTGATTAAATTAATACTAAATGAAAATGCCAGAATAACTCCTAAATTAGTAAAAACCCCGCTCCTATTTTGAGACGAGGTTAAACTTATATAACAAACGGATTCCAAATTAACGTTTCTTTAGATCAATTTTAAAAGTATACATATGAAACCCGTATTTTTTGTTAATAGCCAAAGATTTTTTACTTCCCAATTTCACAAAGTAGTTTTATCTCTTTGATTTGTTCTATATGACGCTGTTCATGCAAATAGATCAGTTCTATCCCCTGATCAAGATGTAATTCTCCAAGAGCTGGATGCATCACTGATTTAATCGTTAATATAGATTCATCTTCTATTGTACTTAGGAAACGCATTAATTCTTTTCTCGATTCGTTTAACATATCGATTATTTTCTGCACTTCAAATGGTTCTAAACTTGGTTCAATCATTCCTGGAGCTATAAATTTTAGCGATCTATCTTGTAATATAGAGCGGATTTCTCGACGCTCTTTTAGGGTACTATCAATCTTTTTTAAGCCAGATGAAATAACCTTTATGACCACTTTATCCAATAAAACTAAGTGATGACATACTTGTGCTATACTCCATTTATTCTTGTCTGGCTTACTATTGAATTGAGCATCATCCAATATCATAATTTCCTCGAATAGATGTTTTCTCGTTTCATCAAACCTATCATTTACAAATGAATTCATAACATTTCCCCCCTTCATCTGAATGCATATATTTAGATGCCTATTTTAGGTATATTCGCTATAAATAATTAGTTTCCCGTAACTAATATTCCACTTCGATCTTTTTTTGCTTTAGAAGTGCCTCTAAATATGAATTCACTCAAGATTCTCCTTTAAATGCATAATCCAAAAGGATAAATTTGTATTCAAAATACTAATGTTAATTCAATATACACTTTATAAACGTTTTTCTAAATAGTAATGATTATGTCCTTTCGGATGATCTTCACTTACTCCAATCACTTTATATCCATGCTTTTTATAAAACGCAGGTGCCTGAAAGCTAAAAGTATCTAAATTGATTAGCCTACACTCTTGTTCAATTGCAAATTCTTCAATAAGCTTTATTAATTGGCTTCCGTAGCCTTCGTGTCTATACTCTTCAGAAACCCAAAGGGAATCGACATGTACGTGGTGCCAAAATGTAATTGCAGTTATTCCGCCTACAATTTCTTCCTTTTCATTTCTCACTATAAAACTAATTTTTTCTGAAGGCTTTTTCTCTTCATCCGAAATATGTTTTTGGTTATATTCAATTACTTTTTCTCTTATGTAATCACTATCTTCTTGGACCCATTGTTTTACTATTTTCATTTTAAGTAGCACACTCCTTTTAAAGTATCTATTCAATTTAATAATCGTAATATCCTGTCTAACTTAATAGTCGTAGAGCACTGTTTCATTTCACTAAAATAAAGAAAAGCCGTACTACATTTTATCTGTAGTACGGCTTTTTATGGCGTCTGATTCTTTTTAATCTAAGTTTCAACATATTAGTACAATAATTCAATTGTATTACTGCGGATAAGAATGAACATTCCTAAACCAATTAGAACGACTGGAACGATAATATGACAATTTCTCTCAAGTACTTTAGCTAAAATAGGAGCTCTTATCAATTTGTAGCTAATAAAACACCATATTGCTATCATGCAATAAAAGATTACTAATGTAACAATATTGGCATTAAGATTTTGACTAGCAAACATTGGTATATAAATCGAAATATTATCAGCTCCATTAGCTAATGTAATTGAAGCTACTTTAAATATTGAACTAGAAGCGTTAGCAATGACTTCGTTACTTTTATAAGAACGAAGTGACAATAGTCCTTTCACTCCCATATAAATTGGCACGAATCCTAATAATCCGATCCACGAAACAGGAATGAAAAAAGAGCTTAAAGAACCGATGATACTTAGAAAAATAATTAAACTAAACCCAAAATATTGTCCAATAACAATATAAAGTTCTTTCATTTTAGTTTTCCCTCGGACAGTACTACCTTCTTTCTTAATTACTCCTGTCCTTACTTGCGAAAATAAAACAAGAAGTATAAAAATGTCATCAATATTTGTTAAAGTGAATGCGATAAAAGAAGAAATTATAGTTGTAACCAATATAAGCCAACTACCTTTATAATAAAATAATGGTGTACAAATGAATTGCATATCTAATAACAAAGGTGGTTAATGTAGGTTTATAACATGATTTCAGTGCCTTTATAAAACAATATGAATATTTTACTAATCTGCTACTTAGTTGCTAAAGAAATAAATTACTTTATTACCTTTCAAATCATTTTCACTTATTTTGTAATATAAAAAGAGCCCTATACAAGGACTCTTTTTATAATTAAGCTACTTTCCGATATAAATGTCGTGTTTCTTTTTTGTTTTCTGCTTTTGGTGGACGAATTAATATCGAAATAATGAAGGAAATAACGCTTAAAACACCAATTATAATAAAGGTCGGTTGAAATCCACCCAGTAACGCTCCAATGAACGCTCCTGCAAGTGCACCAAACCCGAAACCTTGATATACAATCCCGTAATTTGTACTATGGTTTTTTAATCCGAAGAAATCTCCAACAATGGCTGGGAAGATTGTGATATTACCACCAAAGCAAAAGGCAACACTTGCTACACAAGCGAAATAAATACCGTAATTTAGAGGAATGAAACTTAAAGTAAAGACTGACAATCCAATTATTATAAACGTTGCAGAAACAATTTTCATTCGACCAATTTTATCTGATAACGTTCCAAGAACGATTCTACCTACCGTATTAAAAATTGCAATCATTGCAACGGCGTTAGCGGCGGTTGCTGCACTAAGTCCAACGAGCTGTACCCCAATATCTTTTACCATACCGATTAAATATAGACCGCCCATACACGATGTGAATAGCATAAAAAACAAAAGATATACTTGTTTCGTTCGCATCATTTCACGAGGCGTATAGTCATTGTTTAATGATTCAGTTACAGTGTTACTTACGATTGCTTCACGTAAGAAGAACGATCCGGTTAAAACTAAAAGCAAGACGATGATACCCCAATATAAAAATGCTTGTGATACACCAAGACTATCGATAAGACTTCCGTTTATATATCTAAAGATTAAGCTGCCCATTCCATATGCCGAAACAGATATGCCAGAAATAAGTCCTTTTCGATTTGGAAACCATTTAATTAAATTAGATAGTGATGTAATATAAGCAGTTCCATCTGCATAACCAACAACGACACCAGCTAATAAATATAGTAATGGTAAGGAAGAAACTTGTGAACTAAGTATTAAACCGAGTCCCAAAACAATCCCTGCAGTAGCGATGAGTTTACGAAGTCCTAATTTTTGCTGCAACTTTCCTGCAAATAAGGTTGAGAATGATAATGAAAAACTTGTTATGGAGAAAGTTATCGCTACGGAATTGAGGTTCCATCCAAACTTACTAACAAGGGGTTGATTAAATAAACTCCATGTATAAATTGTCCCAAGGCCAATTTGAACAATGATTGTACCTAGAACAATTAGTAACGGATTTATAGAAGTTTGTTTCATACTAACTGTCCCCTTCTTTTATCATGACATGAATTTTCACAGTTAGTATAACCATCATAAGAAGCAAGATACTGAATGAAAAATGGAAATTGAATTCATGTACACAAAAAGACACTCCATAATGAAGTGTCTTTCTGCAGGTTATATTAGATTTACTTAAAGAAAGCTTTGTTAAGATAAGACATTTTCAAATGCTTATGTATATAGAATACCAAAAGATTTCAATCATGTGATGGGACTTAAGATGTATTTTTCATTCATCATATAGTCGGATGAACGAAAAATTAATATTCAATTTCATCAAAATCCTTCGGCTGCGGTACCGTTTGCATATTAGCTGCATCTTTAGGATCGCTATAAATTGCATTTTGTTCTGTATTCATATCTTTTATATTTTGTTTTTTATTTTTATTCATTTTATCTTTCATTTTTTTCACTCCTTTTTCATTATAGGAGTAATTATGCCCTATTACCGTTACGAAATGTATCAGCGACTAAATTGCTAAATTCACGTAAATAATATAAATAATTATCACCGCCGTAGTTATACCTTTTATTATACATTTTCGCAACAACTACATTATATTCAGGTATTACTAAAAGAGTCGGTCCTGTAATTCCTAATATTTGATACGCTCCTTTCGGCACTCGTTCACCAAGTTCACTTAAAAGCGTAGGTTCATTTTGAACGAACCAAAATAACCCATTTTGTGGTAGTTCTTTGTTTGCAAATGTTGGACTTTGCAAACTCGTAGCAATTTTTATAACTTCTTTTGGAACAATTTGTTTACCGTTTATCATACCTTGATTTAAATGAAGATTGCCCCAATAAGCAAATTCTCTAGCTGAGACAAATAGATTTTTTTCAGTACCATCATTTACCGTACCGATTTCACTAATCGCGTCTTCACTTGGATTATTAACAACTTTAACTAAGTTTTCATCTTCCTGAATTCTCCAACCTGTTTCTTTGAAGTTAGCTAGATCAAATACACGCTCCTTTAACAATTCAGGAAAACTTTTGCTATATAGCTGATAAATAAGACGTGTTATCATTCTGACATTAACATCTCTATACGCCCATGCTTGTCCAGGTTCAAATTCACGAAAAATTGTCCCATCATGCGTTTCTCCTAAACCGTGCGAATGGGTTACTAAATGTCTTATTGTTGTTTTACCAAGTAATACAGGATCAAAGTCTTTAAGATACTGTATCGCTTCATCATCAATAGAGTTTATTTTCCCCTCGTAAAGCGCAAATGCTACCATTAAACCTAAATAACTTTTTCTCGCAGAAGCAACGTTGAATTGTGAAGATGCGGTTACTTTTTTACTTATAGATGTATTTGAATGATGGCCACTATAATGCTCTAGTACGATTTTGTTATCTTTTATTATACACAGTGCTGTAGCAGAACTATGATTTTCTTCTTTTATATTTTCTACCCAAGAAATTAACTTATCGTATGTATACAAATAAATCCCCCTTAACACGAATAAAAAATTACAACATGAAAGAAAAGTATAAAATAGTATTTACACCTTTCTTTCATGTACACCATTGTTAGTTTTCTATACTTAAATGATCCACCAGTTCCAGCAGTTAAAACAACCGAAACATCCAGCGCAGCCTACACAACGACCACCACATCCTCCACATCTTCCGCCGCCACATCCACCACAGCGACCACCACAACCTCCGCATCCGCCGCAACGACGTGCATCGTCTTGAATGTAATAGTATGGATATTGATTTTGTTGTAGTTGATCCCAATAC
The DNA here is from genome assembly GCF_002209985.1 of Bacillus sp. K2I17. NCBI lineage: Bacteria > Bacillati > Bacillota > Bacilli > Caryophanales > Bacillaceae > Bacillus > Bacillus sp. K2I17. The sequence continues at coordinate 59,697 of NZ_NJGF01000017.1, read as the reverse complement.
ACAACATTACCAGATTGATAATCATTAAGGTTTAATGATTGTAGTTCTTGTTGAAACTGATTCATTACGAAACCCTCCATTTATAAAAATAAATTCCGTCCCAATGTTAAAGTTTATATATTTTTGCAAACAAAGTAGAAATAAGGCTATAGACTAAATGCGTACATCAACAAAATATGAACTTACACTAGGTGATGTACCTTGTTTTTCAGCCTATTTTCTTAATCTCCTTTCAGGGACGTATTTACTATTAATAGAGGTGTTTAAAAATTGCTAATCCAACAGTTTAGTCGTTCATCGCTTAATTTCCTTTCTAGTAACTCTTTAACTGAAGGTACTGGCATGATTTTATACGTATGTAAAGCCTCTTGATTATAATCTATCCAGTGAAACGCTAAATGAGATTCTTTAGATTTTGGTATGAAATCAATATGTAACTCTTGCGAATCTACTTCAAAAATATGATTGATTTCATGATGAAGAACTTCATGGTCTTGCCATTGGTTTTCTATGACGCCTAAAAATTGTTTTATACTACAATTTACTCCGAGTTCTTCTCATAGTTCTCTTATTAATGCATTCTCAGCTGACTCGCCAACTTCAACATGACCACCTGGTAAAAAATAATGATGGCCAATATATTCAGCCAATAATAATCTATTATCCTTTAACATAACAGCTCGTACAATATGATGAAATTTATTTTTCAATTGCTATTCCTCCCAGTCATTTAATGGCATCTTTCATTTCACATCTTTACTTCGTAATACTTAAACGAACAAACGATATACTTGCTCACCATCATATTCATGTCCCAATGGTTGAAAACCGTAACGTTCATATAGTTTCTTTGCAAAGACATTATCTTTATGTACTGTTAATCTTATTTCTTTACACGCCTTACATGTATTTTTTATTAAAGAAACACTTTCTTGTAATGCCGCTTTTCCATAACCATTCCCTTGCTGCTTTTGATCGATAATAAATCCATTTATCCAATACATATCAGTTGTTTCTCTTACAACAGCATGCATAATAAAACCAACCATTAGATTGCCGTCGTATATCGCAAATGGTATGTACTCCACATTGTCTCCATCTGGTTTTATATATACTTTAGCAAGTGAAACTGCTACAGATGGAACAAATTTCGTCTGATTTTCTTTAACTTGTAGCTTTAAGGCATCTTCCCAATTCTCTCTCGTAACAACCTTTAACTGGACATTCAATATTTTAGGCTCCTTTATAAATAGGTTGTATTTTTATATTCAACAGAGTGACATATTCTCCTTTTTCCGACAACAACCTACAACATGATCTTATTAAATTTTTCTTTATTTAAGTGTAAAGCTGTATTGTTTCACGAAATATTAAAAAGGAACTAGCATAGTGCTAATTCCTTTTACTAAAAAGAAAACCTTGTTATTTATCGTATCCTTTTTGAGTTTCATCATTTATTAGGTTTTCTATTTTCTTATCATCAGGTATTGGTTTCCACCAATTACCTGTAATAAATAGCATGGTTAATAAATTATAACTATCACTAAAGTAGCTTTCTTTCTTATTCTTCATCCAATCCCATCCACTATTTACCCACTTTTGATTATCGCTTTTCGTTGTACTTGCAGCAATAAACGGTGAAACAAATACAGCAGTTGGATAACTACCAATATTGGATCCGTTTAATTGATAACCATCCACAATTTTAGAAGGATTTCCATTCGTTTTATTTTGAATCCATGAAGAGACTTTATCAGAAACGACTTTACTTCTTTTCTCGCCGTACATCGCATAGTCCATTACAATTCTCAATGGTACCCGACTAGCATTGTAATAATATGCATTTGTATATTCTGACTCATCTAAGAAGTCTTTAGGTGCGGGTTGTGGTGGAGTTTTTACAACGAAATCTGAAATAAGTCCTGTATTTTGAGAGTATTTATTACTAAATTGCGTATAAACATCGTACAAATTATTAATAACAGTAAGCCAAGTTTTATCACCTGTAAATTCATAAAATGCTCTAAGGTGTGACATCATCCAATCAGATGGTCTCGTATCAAGTGAATTTTTAGAATCCCAATCTCCCAAATTTAGTCGGTTATTATTTGTAACATTACTAGCTTTAATACCTTTTGTAATCATGTCTTGTGCTTCTTTCAAATAATTAACCGTTCCATTTGATCCCCACTGCTTATGAGCAAGAAGAAGAGAATACGCAATATCTAAATCCCCATCAGTAGCAGAATCAAAATGACCTTGTGCTTTTTTACTATCTGCGACAACCCATCCCATTAAATTAGGATTTTGAGAGCTTTTAAAAGTTCTTGCTGTTTTAAATAAACCATCATAGATTTTTTGAGCATTCGAATCATAACCAGCCATTAATACTGTAATTATCATCCCATACCCTTGACCTTCTGAAGTTCCAAGTGGCTTAAACCCATCAGCATCACCCGTAATCTCTCCTTTTACGTAATAACCACCAGGTAAAGAAGATAAATCATTTTTCAAATATTTCTTTTTCCAATTATCGTAGTAACTTCTTACAGAAGCATTTAAACTTTCCTGTGTAACATGATTTGGTTTTATAACACCTGCATAATTAACTTGCTGGGGAAATGGTTTCATTTCTTTTACAGCAGCTACTTGTTGATTAACTATGGGAATAGAAGTTTGTACTGAATTGTCCGTTCCATTTGCTGCGAAACTAGAATTAGAAAAACTAGCTAGTCCGATTCCTATAATAGAAATACATGTGAAAATTTTTCTTTTTCCATTCATTATGTTGTCATCCCCTTTTAAAATGCTTACTACATAAAATGTAACATACAATATTTAACTGAAATACAAAATATTATATTTATCAACAAAAGAAAGTATAATAAAGTGGTTATGGAATGAGTTTATATTGATTTATTATTTACTAGAGTTGTATATTTTTCTTTTTTTGATAGTGATATATGAGTAATTAAAACTCCAAGTATAGTAATTCCCCCGCCAATTATTGAAACAAAAGTCGGTACTTCACCTAACCATACCCAAGCAATAAAACATGCAGTTACTGGAGTTAAATATAGAGAACTTGTTGCCTCAGCAGCACCAGAATGGGATATGATATATGCCAATGCGATATATGGGAGTACTGTTGGAAATAAACCTAAATATATAACACTCATATTCACTTCAAGAGGAGCTGCTAGTATTTCTGTATACACTCCCGGCGAGAAAATAAGCATACATACAGTGCTAGATAAAATTGTATATATAGTAAATGGCAAGAAGCCATACTTTCTCAAGTAAGAAGTTTGGAAAACAAAAAATAAGCTTTCTGAAATCGCTGCTAATAAAATAAATAATCCTCCACTATTCAATTGAATAGCATCTCCTTGACTAAATGATATGAAAGCAATTCCTATAAAACTAATTACACCACCGATCCAACCATTTAATTTCATTTTTTCATTCAAAAAAACAGATGCAAAAATAGCCGTTACTATAGGTGTGACTGAAACGATTAAACTTGCAGATCCAGCATTTACTGTTTTTTCGCCGTAGTTTAATGCAATGTGATAAACAGTAAATCCTAAAGCACCAAATATAAAAATTGCTGGGATATCCTTTAAGTCCGGCAGTCGTAACTTGTATATAAAAGAAAACAACAGAAGAATAAATGAAGCAATTAATAAACGTAGTAAAGTAAGGTGCTCAGGTGTATAAGATTCGAGCCCCATACGAATTGCTGGAAAGGCAGTCCCCCATATTAAAATCGTAAAAGCATGAGCACAAATAATCCGAAAGTCCCATTTTTTATAATTCATGTTTTTTCTCCCCCTTCAAACCAACCACTTTATAATTACCAATTATTTCTTTTCATCATATTTAATAGTTGTTACAATGTCTTCAACCAGTTATTTATCGTAAAAACCAACCACTTGGCATTTATAAAGTGAACGAGGGAGTTTTTTTATGACAACTAATAAAAAACTGCCTAAGTATCGGCAGATAGTAAACTTTATGAAAGAAAAAATTGAAAATGGAGAATGGCCTATTGGAAGTAAGATTCCTAGTCAACGGCAGTTAGCCAAATTATTTCATGTAAATCGAAGTACTGTAATAACTGCGCTAGATGAACTTATGGCAGATGGATTGATTCAAGGGAAAATTGGAGCAGGAACAATTGTAACAAATAATACATGGTCATTATTAGCGACGAATCCCCCGCCTGATTGGAGTGACTATGTAAAAGCTGGTATTCACAAACCTAGCAAGTTAATGGTACGAGAAATCAATGAAGCAGAAGCAAATAAAGAACTTATCCATCTTAGTAAAGGTGAACTTGCGCCTCAAATTTTCCCGCTAGAAACTATGCAGTCCATTATGAAAAGCGTAAGTGACGAAATAGATTATTTTGGATACGAAGAACAAAAAGGTTTTTTGCCGTTACGTGAAGCAATTAGTACATACGTAAAATCATTCGGAATACATACTTCAGCCAGTTCTATATTAATCGTCTCTGGTGCATTACAAGCACTCCAATTAATATCAATTGGTCTTTTGCATAGAGAATCAACCGTTTTACTTGAACAACCTTCTTACTTATATTCACTTCATGTATTTCAATCAGCAAATATAAATCTATCTGGTATATGTATGGATAATCACGGTATTTTACCTAACGAATTATTAAAACGTATTAAATACAGTCAAAAGAAAAACATTTTATATTCTATCCCAAGTTTTCAAAACCCAACAGGGGCATTAATGTCTCAAGAACGAAGAAAAGAAATAATAAAAATATGTGAAAAGGAACAGTTACCTATAATTGAAGATGATATTTACCGAGAGTTATGGATTGATGAACCATCTCCACCTCCTTTAAAGTCGATAGATAAACATGGACATGTATTATATGTTGGTAGTCTTTCTAAAACACTTAGCCCAGGACTTAGAATTGGATGGATCATTGGACCCGAACCAGTTATTGATAGATTGTCAGATATAAAAATGCAAACAGACTATGGATCGAGCTCTTTATCTCAAAGAGTTGCTGCTGAATGGATAAATAAAGGTTTTTATGAAGAACATGTTGCAAACGTAAGAATTCAATTAAAAGAACGAAGACAATTCATGATACGAGCTTTAAATAAATACTGCGCAGATGTTGCATCGTGGGATATTCCTAGTGGTGGATTATTTATATGGCTAAAGATTGTACCTAACATTCCGATGAAGAAATTATTTTCAGAGGCGCTATCAAAAGGAATTCTTTTAAACCCAGGACGTATATATGAAGAAGAATCAGATCGGTACATTCGTTTATCATATGGATATGTTTCTCCAGAGCAAATAACTAGCGGAATTAAATTGTTGAGTGAATTAATCCGTAAGCTCATGGCATAACAAAAACTCCTCTTTTAACTATAGAGGAGTTTTTGTGTATCGTATTTACCACAATCTCATTTCCTGTCCCAATAAAATAAGTTCGTCATAAGGATCTCCGTCAATATTTAATACTTGAGCAAAAGCAGGTTCTGTTTTTAAACCGTTCTCTTTTAAGCGAAGAATTTCTTCCCTTATATGGGGATGCTGTATTAATAGCATGTGCTCTACTATCATATGTCTATATGCATTTTGGTTACGTACTGGCTTAGGCTGAGCAAATAATTCAAATTTAAAACCTTCAAATTCAAAATTTACCTTTATCGATTCTGTAGTTTTAATTTTTTTCTTTTTTATTTTGAATCCTTTATAAGAACCGTATAAAGATCTCATTTCCTGTTCAAAAACATCAAAGTTATGTACTTCCATTACTATATCTAAGTCAGATTGAAGAGTATCAATTCTAATAGGAATTGTCCCGCAAAGAACCGGACTATACAAAATTAAATCCTCCATAATGTTAAGTTTATTCAAAACATCATACACTTTTTGTTGCTTCTCATTCCCAGATTGTAAATATGTAATAGATGTAAACATGGAAGTCTCTCCTTCTTTTCACGTAATACGTGTCTCCGCTAAGTTCAAGAAAAATTTGTCTGTTTATATTTGTGCTAGGAGTACATTTATTTCAAAATATTAAGGTGAATAAACAATGCGTTTCAACTTTCCTCCTATACTGCAATACTATAAAAATAAAAAAGGAGGAATTATTATGAGCATTTTTCACATTCTTTTAACCATCCACATATTATTTGGAACAATATGCTTAATCACCGGTATTGTAGCGATGGTTGCTCAAAAGAAGAAAGGAAAACATACGGAATGGGGTGAAATATATCATGCATCCTATGTTGTCATCACCCTTACTGCAATTATATTATCCATTATAAGCTGGGATAAAATCGCATATTTATTTTATGTAGCAATTTTCTCTTATTCATTTGCGATATATGGATACCTCGCACGAAAAAAACGTTGGAAAAATTGGCTCCATCACCATATTAGAGGTATGTTAGGTTCTTATATTGGTGCCGTTACCGCACTTTTAGTAAACGTCGGTATTCATATTCCCATAATTAATTTATTACCGCCTATATGGTTTTGGTTTTTACCTACATTAATCGGTATTCCTCTCGTAGTCAGTGTATCAAAAAAATATAAAAAGCGTAGTTAAAATTCATTACAATTTCGTTACTTTCTAATGATAATTACAAAAAATCATACTCAATGTAATATTTTATTAACAAATTCAAATTCAAATTGCTTTAAGTTCGTCACTTGGAGCTAAATAAAAAGAATCCAATAAAAATATTGGATTCTTTTTCGGATTTCATTTCAATATCGGCTCTATGTATTCAATAATGTTACCATTTGGACCACAAACTATCTTTGTATACTTGTGGGTACTTGTTGTATTGATTCAGTGATAATTACACCATTATAATTGAAGATTGTAATAACGAATGTAAACGATCCGGGTAATTCGTAAACATCCCGTCAACTCCCCATAGAAGTAACTTTTTCATATCTTTTTCATTATCTACAGTAAATGGATGAACTTCTAATCCGTGTTTCTTTATTCTCTTTACATAAGCTGAATCAATATATTTATAGTTCATCCCAATACCGATACAGTATGTTTTGTACTTTTTTATCTCTAATTCAGTTAATTGAACTGCCTTTTTGTAAGGTAGTAATTGTACTAGAGGTATATGAACATCTAAACTATGAATTTTTTGCAAACTTACTTTACTAAATGATTGAATAATAACTTTATCACTTATTTCGTAGTACTGTATAATTTCTAATAACTTTTCTTCCATACCGGGATATTCATCTGGCGATTTTGTTTCAATGTAATAATTAGTACTATTCCTGAACGTTTCAATAATTTCCTCTAGTGTTGGAACTGTAGCATCCTCAAATTCTTTCTTTGCTAAAGCTGGATGCTTTTCATTGAAAAAAGAACCTACATTTAGTTGCTTTATTTCTTCTAATGTATGTTCCTTAACTAGCCCCTTACCATTTGTAGTGCGGTTTACTGTTTCATCATGCATAGCTACTAAATGTCCATCTTTTGTCATTTGAAGATCAATTTCTATATAATCTCCTTTTAATTGTTGTCCTAGTTTATAAGCTTGTATTGTATGTTCCGGCGCATACGCAGAAGCTCCTCTATGTGCAATGTTTTTTATATGATTTGATTGATTAATAGCTTTTGGGTACTTAAGTTCATTTACTTTATGAAAAGCAAAAGTGACTATTACTATAAAGGTGAAAATGATTGTAACGATATATATTTTTTTCATAATGATGTATTAACTCCTACATGAAAGCAATTTAGATTGAATAATTTATTCAATTAAACGTCTATTTTCAAATACAGTCATTTGTCCAACAGATTGAAAACCAGCCTTTTTATAAATATTAATCCCATCAGGTGAAGCTTGTAATACGCATTGAGAAACGTTTAATTCCTTTGCTTCTTGTAGCAAGTAATTAAACATAGTAGAGCCAAATCCTTGCCCTCTCATTTCTTCTTTCGTTGCTATATCATAAATACCAATACTATCTTTTGTACATACTAACGAACCAACAGATACGACTTCATTTTTAAAAATCCCTAAATATAGTTTCATATTCTCACTATTCCATAAATCGAAAGAAGCAGTTTCATTGTAGAATGCTTGTACATGTGTACCTTCCTCTGAAGTACCAAATAGATTAGCTAACGTTTCCCCAAAATTTTTAATTTGTCCTGACGAAGATGCTTTTTGTATCGTAAAACCTTCTGGCATGTTTATTGTTGGATGAATTGTTTTTAAGTCTGCTATCATCGCGATATTTTGTTCTGTTTCTTTTAAGCCAAGTCTTATTAATTCGCTTTTTATAGTCTGCTCATGCCTATCATCCCAAAACCAAACACTCATTGGAAATTTCTTTTGATTATAGTTGTTTACCACTTTATATAGTTTCTCAATACCTTCCGTTAAATTATTGTTTAGTATAGTAATGATATTAAATGTATCTGCCGGTAAACCACAGTCGACAGCAATGTAATCCTTCGTTTCTTTTACATTCATTCCATGTAACTGCCGCGCAATATATGAGGTTTTATATGTGAAGTTATCTATTAGTAACTGTTTATAATTCATTCATTTTGCTCCTTTCATAAAAATTCGTTTTCGAATTCTTCAGTATTAAATATAACACATAAGAAATGTATCTATTTCTATAAAAATATCTCTATACATTACTCTTTTTGCCCTAAAAGAATTAAAAATGATATAACGTTGTCGGAATGAAAAAAGTGGTATATAATAAATAGTAACATTACTAGTAATTATTTTAGGTATTCCTAGAATAAAGGAGCGATACATATGAAAATTACTATTTATTTCGGAAGTCATGAAGATCAAGATGTTCGTACTATGGACTGTCATTTAGATGTAGAAGATGCAGAAGAGATCGTTTCTGTATCATAATATAAATAGTTGGGATGAACCCTCTTCCCTACAGCGTTTAAGGCACCTTTTACAGGTGTCTTTTTGTTGTTTTTTTCGTCAAAAACCCTTTACTTTATAGCGTTTTAATAGTAAAATAAAAACATACGAACAAACGTTCTTTTTATTTTAATTGTACATGAAGGGATGATTTTTACAATGGCTCAAGCAAAGCGCAGAGGAAGAAAAAAGCAAACACCTATCATTTCAAATACAGGCTTTATCGGCTCTGTCTTTATTGATACATTGGAGTTACAAAAGAAATCCTATTATTTCGCTCGTAAAAAACTTCAAATTGTTCATCACGTACTTGATGGCCTCTCTGGGGCAACAAGTTCTTTATTTAAAGAACATAATATTTCAGCATACATGTCATGTGTGTATTTACATAAACAAAAGAAAATCGGCTTCGTTCTTTCAACGAAACCATTTGAACAAAGTGACGGCGTTGCTTATTTTGTAAATTATTTAATCGAAAAGAATTTTTACAGTAATGATGAAGAAGTAGAATATCAAGAAGTATTTAATACAGGTTTTATCGGTGTAGTATTCGCTGATTTATGTAGCATAGATCGCTTTAATTTCGAGTTTGAAATGGGTATGTTAACGAAATTAATGAAAGATATGATTATTCCGGTTAAAGAACTCTTTTTACGCCACAATGTACCGGCTTACATCTCCACTTCTCATTTAGAAGAACAAAACAAATTAGGTTTCGTTCTATCTGTAAAACCGTATGATGAACGTGCAGAAGCAGATTTATATTTCGAGGCGTATTTAAAAGAACGCGGGTTATTTATCGGTGATGAAGAAGATGATATTGATAAGATTGTTATTAGGAAAACAGCTGAATTACGATAAAAAAGCGCAGGATGTAGCTCCTGCGCTTTTTATAATTTATGAAGTTGATTTACCAAATAAACGGTATTAGTTTTTTTGTTTTCTGTTTATACACTGTAAATTGTTCCCCATACTTGTTTTGTAAGTAATCATCAGATTTTGGAATATAGTCAAAAACAAATACTAAGAATAGGCCTAGTGGGATAAATAAACTAAAAATATTGCAAGAGATTAATGCTAAGCCAAGCACCAAAATGCAATCCCAAAGATAATTAAAATGAATCGCATATTTAAATAAACCACCTGTATATAGCTTACCTTGAAAGATGTAGCAATATACATTCTATAAATAACCTAAGATTCTACGAAGCACTATAATCTTTCGAATGAACTTCTAACGTGAAACGATTTGATGAAACTTTAATTACTATTAAATATAAGATTCCACCTGCAATTGGAATGATGTAGGCTGGAATATAATTTAATAATAGACCTGATATTGCGAGTGCTATTGGCTGCATCATTTTTCCTAAGCTTAATCCAATACTAAGCACTCTTCCCCTATATTCATTAGGAATCTCTTTTTGCATGAAATAAATTAAAGGAATATCAATTAGCGCTATAATAAACCCTAAAAAGATCATAACAACACAATACGTAATAACGAATACTAAATCATTCACTTCAAAACTTTTGAATAAAACTGGAATTCCTAAAATAATCATAATAACTGACAACATAGAACTTAGCTTTTTCAAAAGATAAGAGTAAGTAAAACGATCAGTTATCTTTTTTACTACAATTGCACCAATTATCATCCCTACTGGAAAAGTCCCTTGAATGATACCAAATTCCTCAGAGGTCAGATTGAGTACTGTGTTAATAATGTATGGCAATGGAACAGTTACAGCAAAGCCTAAGAAGAAATTAAACGAAATTAAAATATGAAACGTATTCTTTAAGCTTTCTTTTTCAAGTAAGTAAGAAAACCCCTCTTTTATATCTTTAATAAAATTAACTCTTCTTTTTGCATTTTCCTCATTTATATTACACTCGAACAGTTTAAAGTGAATAAATAGTAATGCTATCCCTGAAAGAATAAATGAAATACCGTTTATAATTATAAAAGTTTTAATATCAAATACTGAAAAAACGATGCCACCTAACATAGGGCCAAGAATTAAAGATACAGAATCGATAATTTTACTTATAGAATTAATACTCATAAGCCCCTCTTTAGAGACGATATTTGGTTTTGCAGCTTCTAATCCTATTCCAAAAAAGGTTGTAAATACCGTCATAAGAAAGGTTGTAGTATAAATAATGAATAAGTTTAATCCATAATAGCTACTTACTATATAAACAGCTATTAATAAGCAGCCACTTAGTAGATCCATACAAACAACTAGTTTCTTTTTATTAACTTTATCAGCAATTACACCAGCAAATGGATTCATAACAATCATTGGAATCGTTCCTAATATGAGCGTAATCGCGAAATTTAACGCAGATCCAGTTATTTGTAAAACATATAATCCTAATGCGAAACTATACATAGAGGTACCGAATATTGATACTGTTTTTGCGATTGAATATAAACAAATATTTCTTAGTTCTTGGTTTCTTTTTTTATTTTCTATATGTAATCGTAAACTTCCCATAACAATTCCCCCCACTTTTCTTTGTATTACATTAAGTGTAAGTTATTGGGTTAACCCAATATCAATACATTGTGTTTAAAAATTAATACAAAGAAATAAAAAAAGATGGGGTTAACCCCATGCCCATTAAACTAATCTCATGTACCGTCAATGATTTGAAGATAAATAGCTTAGAATTGTTCAAGCAAATAGTTGTAATTGATTAGATACAAAAATATACATATAAAAAACGCCACCCTTTTCTATAATTAATTCTACAGAAAGGATGTCGCTTTTTTACTTTATATAGCCGTTTAATACTTACGCTTGTTATTTATATAATCTTCATTAGTGAAAGTAACTCAATTTCGTTTGTTTAATATTAGCACTCATCTATTGAAAATATATTTTTAATAAAACATCTTACCATCAGAATTCAAATTTAACAGGTCTTAAAAAAAGTTCTTCTAATGTATCTTTTGCATCTTTACTTTCAAATAAAATCTCATATAAAGCGTTACTAATTGGAAGTTCCACATCATATTGTTTAGATAGTTCTTTCAATGCTTTTACGGTTGAAACTCCTTCTGCCAATTTATCAAAATTTTGACCTAAGACAAACGCTTCCCCGAATTTTCGATTATGACTATGTAATGAAAACAATGTTGCTTCATAATCTCCTAAATGACTCAATCCATATATTGTTAAATCATTTCCTCCCATTGCTGTAACCAATCGTGAAAGTTCCCTAGTCCCTCTGGCCATTAGCGAACCTTTCAAACTGCTGTAATTCAATCCATCCAACATTCCTGCGGCGATTCCCATAACATTTTTTGTGGCAGCTCCTATTTCATTGCCAATCAAATCTTGTCCGTAGTAAAACCTTATTAAATCACTATTAAACTCCTGTACAATCTTCTTAGTGATACTAATATTTTCAGATCCAATCACCATACAATTCGGAATGTCATTTACAAAATCCTGTACATGTCCAGGCCCTATCCAAACCGCCATATTGGTATTTTTCCCAACAATTTCGCTAAATACTTGAGAGAGCCTTTTTCCACTCGTTGCTTCAAGCCCTTTCATACATAAAATAAAGGTTTTCCCTTGTATTTCATCAATTAAGTTTAGTCGATTAGCAAATGAACGTAATTCCTGTGCACTAATCGATATAATAATAATCTCCGCGAATACAATGGTTTTATGTAGTGAATTACTTAGCTCGATATCTTCTGAGAGCTTAAGATAATCATTCTTTCTAGTTTCATCTAATTCAATGTAATTTCTTGAATTTTCTCTCCCCCACAACATTACATTATGACCAACCTTGTTAGCATACCAAGCTATAAATGTACCCCAACGTCCACAACCAAGAACTGAAATATTCAATAATCTCACCTTTGTTTTTATAAATTTTTTATTATGATATGAATGGTTTTACTTATATTGTTCAATATTGGATAAATATTAACAAATATCCTTCATCTCTAATTAACATATGATGACAAAATCAATAGTTAGCAATAGTTGAATCATTTAGACGCGCTTCCATCGAAAGGTAAAATTATTAGAGTTTCAGAAAGCCCATTTTATCTCTTTCATATAGGTACACATGTACAAATACGAAATTTTTTTATTGAAATGTAAAAAGTAATATGGTATCTTCTATTACATTGACTAATTACATATGAGAATCATGTATAACTCCAAGAATATGGCTTGGGGGTCTCTACCAGGAACCAATAACTCCTGACTACAAAACGCGTCTTTTAGCGTTTGTGGTCAGGAGTTTTTTTGTTTTAAGGTAAATAATGACGAGAAGGGAATACAAAAAATGAATTTCAAAGTATTTATATTAGCTTTAGCAACAATAGCAGTAGGGCTTGTAGAGCTTATTGTTGGAGGAATATTGCCAGACATCGCTAAAGATTTTAATGTTTCATTAAGTTCCGCTGGTCAATTAATTACAATCTTCGCCTTTACTTATGCAATAGCAGGTCCTGTATTATTAATTTTTACAAGTAAAGTGGAAAGAAAAAAATTGTATATTATTTCACTTTATATGTTTCTAATTGGTAATATACTTACTTATTTTAGTCCAAACTTTACTTTTATGATGATAGCAAGAATTTTAACTGCTATGAGTACAGCATTAGTTGTCGTACTTTCCCTTACAATTGCAGCAAAGATTGTAAATCCCTCTTACCGAGCAAAAGCATTAGGATTAATTTATATGGGTATTAGCTCTTCACTTGTTTTAGGAGTACCACTAGGCATATTAATTTCAAACACATTTGGCTGGAGAGTTATTTTTCTTTGTATAGCTATTTTATCATTGGGATCTATTATCTTAATTTCAGTATTTTTAGAGAAAATACCTGGTGAGGAAAACCGAACTCCTTTATCTATCCAATTAAAGGCCGTGTGTAGTCCAAAACTAGGTGCTGCTCATCTAGCTACCATGTTTATGTTAGCAGGACACTATACTTTATATGCTTATTTTACTCCTTTCTTAGAAGAAAAGTTTCACCTAAGCCCTTATTGGATAAGCATATTTTATTTAGTATTTGGTATAGCTGCAGTAAGTGGCGGAGCGTTCGGCGGTATATTATCAGATAAAATAGGGGCTCCAAAAAGTATTGTGATAGTTATTACTTTATTTGCTCTAATCTTATTTATATTACCGTTCACGACAGTTTCTATTGGTCTATTTATTCCTGTTATGATAGTTTGGGCTGCATTAAGTTGGGGACTTGCACCACCTCAACAAAGTTATTTAATCCAAACCGCCCCAGATACGTCAGATATACAACAAAGTTTTAATAATTCAGCTCTACAAATAGGAATCTCACTCGGTTCCGCAGTTGGAGGTATAGCTTTAAAACAAGTAGAGAATGTTGCCTACATGGCCTGGGTTGGTGGATCTCTAGTTCTATTGTCTTTAGTTTTGGCTATCTTTTCTCTTACTAGACATACACCGATAAGAGAGTGTCATGTGAGTGCTAAACATGTAGATTAACATCCTCTTTGTCTTTTAATCGCAAAGAGTATAAATATAAATCATCAAAAAAAGTCCAGTTATAAAACCGGACTTTTTTTGACGGGATTGCCCTTATCTTTTTCCGAAAAATGAATATGTATAAATTTCTTCTCCTTGAACAAAGAAATCCTCGTACTTTCCTCCTCGTGTCAAATAATTTGAAGTACTTTCATCAATGGATTGAAAGTGTAGATTTTGGATTTCTTTCGTTACTTTTGAAAGTGTAAAATTTTCTCGAAAGTTATTTGTAATTTGGCTATTTGAGCTGAAATTTTTAAATAAAATAAATAAACTTACTAAATAACAATCCGTTTTAAAAAGTGGATTTAATTCGTGAAGTAAAAAATCCTCATGCTCAAAACTATAATTGCTCGTACCAGAATGATCAATTACTACATCAACTGACTGATTCTGAATAGGGATATTCAAAAAATCAGCACAGATAAAGAGAATGTTTCTTTTCGGATTTCTTCTCGCTAATACATCTTTTAAAAATAAAAGTTTATTTAAATCTCGATCCACTGCAATGTATAGGCAATTTTCGGGCAGTTCTTCATAAATGTTTCTCAAAAAGAATCCAAGTCCCGATCCTAAATCCAGTATTAATTTGTTATTTAAATTTAAATGTACTAGTTTCTTTTTCGCCCATTCCCCTTCCCTATGCATATTTTCCAAATACGCATTATCAGTTTCATGAATATAATCCGAAATAGTATCTTCAAGTGACGTTTGCTCATTTACTTTAAACAATTTACCCGCAGTTATAATTCCTGAAGTAATAATATATTCTTCACCACAATTACAAATTAGCTTCCCCTCAGTAATTTGATTGTTAGTAATAATTCCATTTTGAAGAATTAGTTTTTCGCTACACTTAGAACATGTAAGTAAATGAAGTACGCTTAAATCTATCCCTATAATTGAATTTGAAGTTTCATTTGTTAATAATAAATCTTGTAACACTTCCTTTAATTTATCCCGCCTCTTCCCCAAAAGCTCTATTTCCTGTTCCATCTTGTCATATTTCAATTTAAATAAAGATTGGTAAAAAGTATCATTTTCGTAATTCATAGATTTCGCTAAATTTTTATAAAAAAATAGTTCTTTAATTTCATTCAAGCTAAATCCTAGATCTTTGTAATGTAATATAAGTTCTAAATCTATTTGACAATACTCATCAAAAAAATAATGCCCTCCCCTTTTTTCAGGAATAATGAGACCCAGGTCCATATAATGTCTAATTGTATCAATACTTATGTTATTTAATTCTCCAAATTTACCTATTTTCATAGCATCACTACCATTTATATATTTTTTTATATAGATTTCTATTTTTATATTTAAAAACCCTTTAAACTTTCGAAACAACATTATTTACGTTATGTATGGGATATTTGAATGCCACATATTTTATAGGTGTATAATCCTTTTATTTAATTAAATTTCCATCGCATAGAATATACAGGAATTTATAACTTAATATAGAACATAAAAAGGAGCAGTTTATATTCTAAATTAGGGGACATACATACGGAATGAGGGATTAGAAAATGAAAATTGCAATAGTCTGTTTTGATAACTTTACTGATATAGATGTTTTTCTACCATGGGATTTATTAAATCGTGTACGTTTAGTTGGCGGTATTTCTGATTGGGACGTTCAACTATTAGGAACGGGAAAAACTCATATATCCATGTCTGGCTTACGTATTCCCATGACAGGAAGCATATCTGATATTCCGTCTGCTGACGCTGTAATATTTGCAAGTGGTAAGGGTGTACAAAATTTATATACAAATCAAGAGTATCTTAATAGCATTCATGTAGATCCTCAAAGACAATTAATAGGATCTATGTGTTCTGGTTCATTACTACTAGGAGCTAAAAAATTACTAACAGGTAAGAAAGCCACTACATATCCGTCCGTAGTAGAACAGCTTAAAGAATTTGATGTAGACGTTATTGAACAAAGTTTCGTAAACGAAGGAAATATCTCGACTGCTGCAGGCTGTTTTGCTGCTCAAGATCTCTCAGCCTGGATTATAAGAACCCTAATCAATGAAGAAATGGTCGATACTGTTCTAGAAACTGTTCAGCCAGTAGGCAAAGGTTTATATTTTTAATTTCAAATCAAGTTGAGGGATTGGTTGCTCCTTAAAACGATAAAATGAGCCTTTTTGTTTGATGGCGACGTGATATGCCTCCAATTTCAATTCAATTAAATAAAAAACCCGTGAATTATTCACGGGTTTTCCTCTTAATAACTAATTGCTATTGTACCTTCACCTGCATGAACCGCAAATGAAATTGGTAATGGATATAGTTTAAAGTCCATTTCAGGGAATGCTTTTCTAATATCTGAAATCCATTCCTCAGCTCCATCTTTATCGTTAGCATGGAACATATGAAGTACTTTTGGTAATTCTTTTTCGAGTTCATTTTTAATGTATTCTCGACATTTTTGGATTTTGCGAACTTTCTTTTCAAGTAAAAGCTCTCCACCTTTTACTTCTAATATTAAGTTGACACTTAATAAACTTCCAAGTAAAAATTGAACTCCCTTTACACGTCCACTTGCGTAAAGGCCTTTTAAACTTTTCGGGAATACGTGGAAAGGTCTTCTTTTTTCATCTACTAATGTTTTGTGTATATCTTGTAACGTCATACCATCATTGTATAACGATTTCGCTTTTCTAATTAGTTCATCCATTGGATAACTTGTTGTTTCACTATCCAATACCGTTAATGGGAAACCTGCCATGTCTGCAGCTAACTTCATGTTTTGATAAGTTCCACTTACTTTTCCGCTAATAGCAACTGCAAATCCCTCTTCATATTCTTCTTTGCATTTCGAAAATAACTCTACCATTTCCCCTATGTTAGGTTGTGATGTAGTGACAGTTTTACCTTCGTTTAACGCATTATAGACGCGCTCACGCACACCTTCTTCACAATCTTTGTACGACACACCATCAATAATAACTTCAATTGGGATAACAAAGTTATCTCCTTCTGTTGTAAAACTCGCAGTTGTACTATCAGTAATCCAAGCAACACGCTTCATGTTGTTCCTCCCTTAATTCAATTCCTCTTTTCTGACTTTTCTATATATTTATGTTACGAAAAGAGAATATCCCTGTAATAGTAACAGGACTTTATTGTTTTGGCTATAGTAGATGGATATTAAATGTGAATATTTTTTGTCATTTTCACGAAAAAAAGAAGAAAACCGAAGTATTTGCCCGATTTTCTTCTTTTTATACATTATTTAAAGGTTTCATTATCTAAAATTACAACATAATCATTTGTCAATCGACCAGCTTCTTTCGTATAACTAACAAGTCTTTGTACGTTATCACAGCAAAGTTTCGCTCCCCATACGAGTAACGGTACGCCGATGAAGTCGATGTGAAATCTTCTAGAAAACAGACCACCGAAAGTCATTGGTAAAGGCACTGTTGGTGATGTATTAGAAAAAATAATCTTTTCATGACTTTGATAATGTTTTTGCAAAATCTCTCCTAAATGTTTCATCGCAGGTACAACGACTTTTGATGCACCACATCCAATTGTATAAACCGGATTACCATTTTCGTCTATTCCATGAAAAATGATTTTGCCCATATCCTCTGTTTTCAATTTATTAAAGTAATCTACATTCAAAATTTCTTCTTTCGTTAACTTACGATCCGTTGGTAATTTATTTAAATGATAAGCTGCAGCAAGTGAAGTTGAATGTGTTCCGCCAAAATCTGTATAAATGAATATCATATTATCATCCCTTGTTGTAAAAGTTCAATGTTATTTAGTATTACCGTTCACGGCGCTGTTAAACAATGGATGAATACTTTCATGTTTTTTGTATTAATTCATTATATTTTTTCCAAATATAATATCGTTTACTAATTACAGTACCTAATGTGATACATAAAAAGGTATTTGTTACAACCATTAATGTATAGTGAGTACTGCTAGAAAACATACTTTGTTTAATCAAAACCTTCGTACCTAGAATGGCAAGTAGAATAATTGTACTTAACCAATTTCCTTTGCGTAATACATGACCTGTTTCACTATCTAATCGAAATGTTAAAACTTTTCCCCTAATCATTCCAAGGCCCAATCCAATCCCCAGCATTACAACGAATAGTAATACTTTCAATATAGTTAATTGTCCCATATGAATAATAGACTGGATTGTCGCAAAGCACAGCAAAGTCGGAATGAACCAAATACGATTAATATTCACTTTATATTCTTTACCTTGCATTAATATCATTATAAAAACAACAAGTAGAATAACAAATAGAATATCCATTTAGAGTCCTCCTATTTACTTGTTTACATTTGAAAATTATATTCGCTTCTTTTCATTCCATACTTTAAATAAACTAGCTAATAAAAATTATAAAATATAGAATGTGATTTCCCATCAGTTTTAAGCATTGTTTATGCAAAAAAGACGTACAAATAAATAGTACGTCTTTTTTGCATTTATTAATGCGTTCATAAACTCTTTTAACCTTATGAAAAAGAGTTTTCTAATTCTTTCATTATCTTTTCAGGACCCGCTCCTTTATTTGACGGAATAACTACTGTAATACCTAATCCTGGATATACGGCTGAGCGAAAACTGACTCCTGGATCATATCCCATTACATGATATTTGAATATCTTGTTTTCTCTTGTTTCAATCCATATTCCATAGCCGTAAGACTGATTATTATTTACTTGAATATGAGGAGTTAAAAGCATGTTTGTATATTCTCGGCTTATGATTTCATAGTTAAATAACGCTTCCCAGAACTTCAGCATGTCTGGCGCAGTAATAAAAGCACCACCATCAGAACCACCTTTTATTGGTATAGAGTAGGCGTTTGTTCTCCAATTTTGGTTAATTTCGTCTTTTATATATCCTAAAGCTGTGTGTCTTGGTAAACTATCTAAAGAAAAATAGCCAGAATCATTCATACCAATTGGATTGAATATGTTTTTTTCTATATATTCCGTAAATTCAAATCCTGTCTGTTCTTCGATTATTAATCCCAGTATGATAAAACCTGCATTGTTGTAATGAAACTTACTTCCAGGTGCAAACATCATATTTCTGTTTTGGAATAATGGTAAGAAGTCTTTTAAATTTTTTAATAGATACATAGGAGTTTGTTCCCAAAGATTTTCGAAATTATCCATAATACTTTCATCAAAATAATCTGGAATACCCGAACTATGCGTCAGAAGGTGATGTATTGTAATATCTTCATTGAAGTTTGGACAGTTTATGCGTAAACAATCTTTTAACTTTGTTTGAAAAGTAATTATCCCCTTCTCAACAAGTTGACAGATACCGATAGCAGTGAATATTTTACAACCGGAGGCAATTCCGAACCTTGTTTGTAGCGTATTATTTATACATTCATTGCGATTTGCGTAACCAAACGCCTCTTCATAGACTAAGCCTTTTTCTTCTTTTACTAAAATTACCCCAGAGAAATCTATATGCTGATGCATTTCTTTTACAATACTGTCTATTTGATCTTTTGTTTTCATTACAAAAACCACCTTCGTTTATCAATATTGTTCACCCTTCTTATATTTCCATATATAGGAGGGTAAACCCTCCTATTGAATACCGTAAATCAAAACCAAGATTACTATTTTGAATTGATTGACTCAGAGGAATGCACTTTAGAATGTGAGGGCAATAAAGTAAATACACACAATATGATAGTTATAAGCAGCATTACCAATGAGCCTACAATAACCACAAGTTGTATAGAAATAAATTGAGTTGCAACTCCGAACAAAATCGTAATTAAAATGGTGATGCCCGCAATCACAAGCCCATATATACTCCCAATCCGTCCCATGATATGGACAGGGACATTATTTTGATAAAAGGTATAAAATCCTGTGTTTGCATACGCCATAGAGAAAGATAAAATAAAGAATCCAATAGCAGCTATTAAAAATTCATTTGAAAAAGCATAAATTAAATAACCGATTGCTATGAATAATGATCCTATTCCAATTAAAAATGAAGGCGCTATTTTTTTGGATAAAATTGTATTTGTTATAGCTCCTAAAATAAACCCGGCTCCAGCAATACTAACTAAAAAGCCATATTCACTATCTGTTAACAATAAAACTTCTTTCGCAAATGACAATTCAAGTGAATCAGTTGCGGCAACTAAAACCATCATCCCTTGAAATAAGAAATACACAAAAACGATATATAAAGATTTTTTACTGAAATTTAAAACGATGTTCCAATCTTTTTTTAGTACAGCTAAAGATAACTTATCATTTGACGTAGTAATATCGGATTTTTTATCAAGATTAGGTAACAGCAATGTAATTACTCCTGATAAGAGAAATGCTATAGCATTTATATATATAGCAAACTCCGGTGTACTTGCTATTAACAATACTCCCGCTATCGCTGGACCAATTAATGATGCACCAGATCCTATTAAACTACGTAATGAGTTGAAACGTTGTCTTTTCTCTACTGGTATTAATTTCGTCATATATGTCATAGCAGTTGGCTCATAAATTGCACTGGCCATACTGATAAAGAATACGAATACATAAACAATCCAAAGTGATGGAAGTAGAGGTAAAATAGCGATAAATACCGCACGATATATATCGAGGTGAATCATTAACTTCCGTTTATTTAAACGATCAATCATACTTCCTGACCATGCGTTTGTAAATAAGGCGGCTAATGGTTTAATTACATATAAAGTAGCAACAGCTAAGGCTGAGCCTCCCATATTATAGACAAGTACATTCAGTGCTATTAAGTAAATCCATGCCCCTAAATTCGCAATACCAACTCCAGACAGTAGTAATAAAGGATATTTCCAATCTTTAAGTAAGTTTTTCATTTTAGGCCCCCGTTTTCCAAATTGTTTTGAAACAATAAAAAAATCCCACCCCCAAGACTTTTAGTCTTAGGGACGAGATTTATCATCGCGGTGCCACCCTAGTTTGTTAATATGTCGCCATATTAACCTTATCAGGTACTGCATTGTAAATCATGCTTATACCATAGCTCTATAACGGGAGCTCCCGTCACACCACCCCCTAATAAAAGGTTCCGATGTGCTGCTCAGAGGCTTGGTTCAATAAAGAATTTTTACTCCTTTTCAGCTAAATGGAGCTCTCTGTGAAAAATTCATTTTATTTACTCTTCTCTTCACTGCATTTGATTTTTTCCATATTATCACAGAAATATTTAACTGTAAATAAAAAATAATCAGATATTTAATAACGTGTTTCTGTTAATTCTTTTATTTATTATTTTTTCTAAAAATTACGGTGCGTGAAATTACTTAAATCTATAAAATAAAGAGCCTATTGTATATAGACCCTTCACTTTGTCCGAATTAATTTGTATTCGCCTCTACTAACGGTTGTAAAGGTGGTTCTAAGTTTAGTTCTAATGCATCGCCTTCTTGTATATCTTGTCCCTTTTCAATGCTTTGACTCGTTACATAGCCCGTACCTGTAGTCTTTAATTCTAATTTTAATAGTTTAGAGAAATACATAACATCACGCATGGACCAACCTTGTAAATTTGGCATTATTGCGTTCTTCCCTAATAAAAATATACGATCCCCTTCACTCATTACTTCACCAGATTGCGGATATTGTTTTATTATTTTTCCTTCGCCTAAAATTATCGGTTGGAGCTTCTCTTTTTTCACACTATTCTCTACTGTATCCATTGATTGATTGACATAGTTTTGTACTTTTAATTGGGATCGTTTCGTTGCATCTGCCATTTGTTTTTCTGTATATGGTTTCACTTTTAAATATTCAAGGCTATTTTTCATAACTGGTTTAAATATTTCAGCGAGCGGCTGAGCTCCATACTCATCTCCCTTTAACTTTGGCTGCTTAATAGCTAAGTATACAATTAACTCTGGGTCATCAATCGGAGCCATTCCTAAAAATGAAAAAATATAGTTTTCTTTTCCTTCCATATATCGTCCATTTTCAGGATTCGGAATTTGCGCTGTTCCTGTCTTACCTCCTATTGGATAACCATCCACTTTATACATTGTACCAGTACCTTTTGAAGACGTAATAACACGCTCCATTAAGTCTCTTACCTTGTCCGCTGTCTCTTTTTTTATTGGATTCCCAATTTCTTTCGGTTGATTTTCCATAATAACTTGTTTATTTATTGGATTTACAACTTTGTCAACGATATATGGTTGCATCATTTTTCCGTCATTTGCTATAGCAGTAGCTGCTTGGATTAATTGAATGGGAGTTACTGTAGAACCTTGTCCGAAAGAAGTTGTGACTTGTTGAATTTGTGTATTTAATAATAATGTGTTTTTACTTTCGCCAGGTAAATCTATTCCGGTTTTTTGGTTGAATCCAAATTTATTCATATATTGCTTAAATTTATCCGGTTTCAATAACTGATCTTCTAAAATAGAAAAAGCTACGTTGGATGATCTTTCGAAGCCTTCATCAAATGTAATAGATCCCCATCCAAACCCACCGTTATGATCTTTTATATCAGATGAACCAACTGAATATTTTCCAGATTGGAAATATTCTTTCCCGTTATATACCCCTTCATTTATTGCAGCAGCTAACGTAAATATTTTCATTGTTGAACCTGGTTCGTATGCATTTGCGATTGGATCATTTAAAAAATATTCGATATCGCCTTTATTAGGATTAAAACTAGGTTTACTAGACATTGCTAAAATTTCCCCTGTCTTTGGATCCGCTATGATTCCTACTAACATAGAAGAATCATAGTGCTCTTGCGCTTTATTCATCGCTTCTTCTAAAAAACTATTAATTTGTTTATCGAGCGTAAGGTATACGTTATTCCCATTTTTAGCTGGTTCTATTTTCCCTATATCATTTGTAAGCGGGATTCCTCTTGGTGCTCCCACATATTCTATATTCCCGTTTGTAGAGCGCAAATATTTATTCAGGCTCTTTTCAAGTCCAAATTTTCCTTCTGTATTTCCTTTATCGTCAGGTCTCGCAAAACCAAGTATATAGGATGCAAAATCTTCATTTGGATATACTCTTGCTTTTTCTGACATAAAAGATACCCCTGGAATTTTTAATTTTCCAATTCTTTCTTTTACTTCTCTAGATAAATTCCGGCCAACTTTTCCAATTTCAACTTGCGTGCGTCCATCATGAAAATTTTTTAATACGTCCTCTTTATCAATTTCAAGCGCATCAGCTAATCGCTCTGCAGTTTCATCTTTATTTTTCACTTTATTTGTTCCTTTTAAATTCACAACAACACGATATGTTGTGGAATCTTGGACTAACACTTTTCCAGCTTGATCATATATTGTGCCACGATTCGCTTCCAAAACACCATTTTTATTATGTTGTTCAATTGCTAGATCTTTTACATCTACATTATGTACGACACCTACTGCCTGAATATAGAAAAACCGCAAAAGCATAATAAGAAACAAAACAATAAAAGCAACCATAAAATACCGCGCACCTTTATTCGTTTCAAGTTTATGCATATTTATCTCCTTTCTTTCACAATTAATTGCTACGATGGTGTGCTTTAAATTATGTAGTTTTTTGCTTTCAATACTATATGTTTCGAACTTTACCTTTTAATTCCTTTAAATCGTTCTGAAAGTAGTTATTGTTTCTGTATTTATTTTATTTTTCTATTTATAGTACGGTGCGTGAAATTTATGAATATTCCGTAACGTGATGATTAATTTATAATAAACTACAAATTTAATAGGTGCTAACCTACTTGTTCTTTCGCCACTCTTTTAATGCAAATACCCTTTTCTTATGCACAATAAAAAAGTTCGCCTCTGGATTTCCAAAGGCGAACTTTTAAACAAACTTACAAATAGTTATTTATAAAAATTAAGCTATATGATTATATTTCGCTAGAAAAGGAATTCGTTTCGCTACCAATGCGTACATTTTAAATACAAATCTCGCTATTGGTTCACACATACGTGTACTTTGCATTACTAAGCCGCTCGTAATAAATGTTAAGAAAGCAGCACCAAGTATATCTAGAGGATAATGAACACCTACGTACATACGTGATACACCGACTAATACTGCCCAAATAAGAGCGACATATTTAAGTTTTTCTCCTCTAAGTAAAAATACAAATGCAATGGAAAATACAAGTACTGAATGATCACTAACAAATGATGAGTCTGCTGCATGTGGTACTAATTGATGTACATCATGTGATACAAATGGACGTGGATGGTAATATACCGCATGTATCACAACATTTACTAGTAAAGCGATAATGACTGAAAGTGTCGTATATAACACTGTATATTGTTTTTTAATGGCATTGACTTTCTTTCCATTATTAAACCATAAGATAAACATAAACAAAATTGCTACATATACAGCACTATTTGTAATAGCAATCATTAGCGTATCTAATAGTTTGGATGATCCAGCAAAATTATTAAACCATTGAAATACTGTGTAATTCATAATACTCTCTCCTTAAATAAAAGCGTTCTTGATTTACACAGTATACAACATCAATATGAAAATGGGCTTAAACTTTTCTCATCTAATTCTCATTTTACTAGTACTCATTTGACAATAGTAAGACTAATTATAACGGCTAATTATGTATAAAGCTGAAAAACCTTTCAAATAATACGAATCATATGCTTTTTATGTGTAGAATACATAACATAGCTATTTAAATATACTAGTTGCGAAATCATATTTTTATTACATACGAAGTGCGATATTACCAAATTGTTCTCCTTGTTCCATACGACTTAACGCTTGAATAGCTTCTTCTAACGAATATACTTTATCAATAATTGGTTTAATTTTATGGTTCTCTATAAACTTAACCATTTCATGAAATTCCTCACGGCTACCCATAGATGTTCCCATTATATCGATTTGATTATAAAATAATGCTCGTAATGGTAATTCAATTTTATCTCCTGAGCTTGCACCAAAATTAACAATTCTCCCATTTGGTTTTAATACATCAAAGTATTTTAAGAATGTTGCTGGACCTATACTATCAATTATTAAATCTACTTTCTCTCCGCTTAAACTCTCTTCCCAATTTCCAGAACTATTAAAAGAAAAGTCTGCGTCATATGTTTCGGCAAACCGTCTTTTACTCTCTACCCTTGAAGTAACACTTACTTTTGCACCAATTGCTTTTGCAAATAACATGGCAAATGTCGCTACACCGCCGCCTATGCCTGGAATTAAAACATGTTCTCCACACTTTAATCTACCCTTTGTAAAAAGCGCTCTATATGCAGTTAGTGCCGATAAAGATAGAACCCCAGACTCTTCCCAAGTAAGATATGACGGTTTTTCCACTACATTTTCAGCTGGCACAATAACATATTCAGCAAACGTTCCATCCTTCGGTCCACCTAACACCTCTGGTAACTCAGGTATTTCTGCAATATTATCCCATCCAATACTAGGATTAATAATAACCTCGGTTTTCAATAAAGCACCTGAAACCCCTTCTCCAATTTCCGTAACAATACCTGCACCATCTGACCCTAGAACTAATGGTAATTGCATTTCTTTTCTGTTATTCATTATAAATAAATCACGATGATTTAAGCCGGCTGATTTTAATTTCACTTTCACTTCTCCAGCATTAGGTGTTATCTCTGGTAATACTTTATATTCTACCCCTTCAAATCCAGCTTTATATTGATGTACGATAGCTTTCATTTTTATTCCCCCTTTATATTTCTAATGTACTAGAAAGTTCGAAATAAACAAAATAATTTGACCGTAAAAAAGAAGGAATGCACAAAACATCCCTTCTTTTTGAATTATTAAAGTGAAACGGTAGGCAGTGTAATCGTAACGATTGTTCCTTCGTCTTCTTTACTCTCTATTTGAATCGTTCCGTTGTATTTCTCTACAAGTCGTTTTGCAATAGACAAACCTAGACCGTTTCCACCCTGTTTTCGACTTCTTGCTTTGTCCACACGATAAAAGCGGTTAAGAACAAAAGGTAAATCAGCTTCGGGTATTCCCGCTCCACGATCTATGATACAAATTTTAACTTTCCCTGATTGTACACTAGATTCAATACAAATATATTTATTAACTTCTTTTGTATATTTCACTGCGTTATCCATTACGATAATAATAATTTGTTCTAAGTAAGATGAAGGTATTGAGACATATGCCACATCTCCACCCAGTTTCATATCAAATTGAAATTCAGTTTGAAGTACGGCAAAATTTTGTGAGACTTGTTTTAATATGCTATTTACATGGACTGGATCAGCTGCGATTGGATGCATCTGTTCTGATTCAGCTCTTGATAGTTCTAGCAATTCTAAAACTAACTTATTTAAACGATCAACTTCCTTTAAACTGGATTGAAGCGATTTATTTAAAACTGCTGGATCATCTTTCCCCCACCGATTTAACATAGACAAATGTCCTTGAATAATTGTTAGTGGTGTTCTCAGTTCATGGGATGCGTCTTCTACAAACTGCTTCTGTTGTGTAAAAGAAGTTTCTACCTCATCCATCATTTCGTTAAAAAGAAACGATAATTTTGCAAGTTCATCATTATTTTCACGTACTGGAACCCGTTCATTTAGTCCATTTTTCTTTATACGTTTCATCGTATCCGTTATATTTTGAACGCTTGATAATAGTTTTTTCGTGATTAGTAGCCCACCTAAAAAACTAAAGATTAATCCACATATTCCGGCAATAACCATTACCACTAGAATAATTTTTAATAAATGATCGAAAGCCTCTAAGTTTTTCGTAAGTTCAATGGTACCAGTGAACTCTTTTGTTTGAATTGGTATACGCTTAACTAATATGCGATCTTCTACATGTCTTTTTATAAATAATTCCTCATGTGTAACTTGTTTTGGTTTTATCCACGATTCATTAAACTCTCGAGAAACAGAAACAATTGTTTTCCCGTTCATACCGATAATACGAATCATTTGATGTTTATCAATCATATTGTTTAAGAAATCTTTACTGTTTTCAAACGTTTTACTCGAAAGGCTATCATTTTTATCTTGGAAATAGGCCGCTATTTCTGTCACTTGTCTATTTATTTGTTTCTGTTCATAGTCTATAGTCCACTTATTAATTACAATAAACTGCAGAGCACTATATAAAATGAATAAAATAAATACTAGAGTAGTGGACCAAAGTGTTAATTTCCACTTTATAGGTAGATTTCGAATTCGATGCACACTATTTTTGATCATTTCATTATATATCCAGCACCGCGGACCGTTTGGATATATTCCTCCTTATCTACACTATGTAACTTGTTACGTAAATAACGAACGTATACATCAACGATATTTGTCTCAACCATCGCGTCATATCCCCATACTTGATCCAATAAAACATCACGGGTAAGTACTCTATTAATATTTTTCATAAACATCAGTAATAGTTCAAATTCTTTATTTGTTAGTTCGATTTCTTCATTTCCTTTCGTAATCGTTCGCGATTCAATCTGGAGCTGTAAATCTTTGAATGTAAGAGATGAAACATGTTTATTTTCTATATGTTCTTCTCGTCTAAATATAACTCTCATTCGCGCTAACAGCTCTTCAATTGCAAATGGTTTCGGAAGATAATCATCGGCTCCGCTATCTAATCCTGTCACGCGGTCCATAATACTATCGCGTGCAGTCAACATAATAATAGGTGTATTTTTAGTTGCCCTTAATCTACGACACACTTCTAGTCCATTTAACCCAGGCAGCATTAAATCAAGTAAAATAAGATCATAATTTGTTTCAAGTGCGGCTTCTAATCCCTTCCTTCCATCAAACTGAATGTCTACCTTATATCCTTCATACTTTAATTCTAATTCTAAAAAATCAGCTAAACTTTCCTCATCCTCAATAATTAATATGTGTTGCAACAGTAATTCCTCCTATACAGTTAAATGAATGAGTAATCCTATCCCAAATATAATTGCAATGATTTGATGTGCTTTTCTATACAATATCAAGTTTGTTTTTTTATTATGTTTCTGTAAGAAAAATCCAACGATTCCTAGTATGATTAAAATGAAAAGAGAGAATATACCACTATAAAATATAAGCAGATGCCGACTTCCTTTTAATAAAAAATAAATGCCATGAGTAATTGATACAGCTAATACAGTATATCCAATTAATACGTGAAACTTTTTAATAAAAAGATATACATCCTTTATCAATTTAAACCCAATTATATTTTTCTTTTTTAAAAATAACCATATATGACGTAAAATCCATAACGATGCAGCTAAAATTGCCCCGTATTCACCGAAAGAACCTAATTTCTTATTTAACCATTTCATATTTAATGCGTTGCCGTATATTACATTAATAAATAACAATGCTATACTACAAAAAATAATAGTAATGCCTATAATTTTAACATACAAATGAAAATATTTATTTCTTAGTAGCTTCTCCAATTCATTCAAGCTCCTTCCTTATAAACCTTCTGTAACAAGCAGAATATCAAATTAAAAAGAAAGGAACATGAGAGAAAGATTAAAATAAAATGAGAATTTGAAGATCACTTAATTTTATTTAGCGATCTTTTTAGCTTCCTGTATTATTTTTTGAATAAACGGTGCCTTTTCCTTTGTATATGAAACACGATCAAAAGGATATGTAGTTGCAAGTTCCTCTTTTAATTCTCTATATTCTTTCTGTGCCCATTTATGTTCTATAAGAAAATCACGAAATAAAATGTTATTCTTCCACTCCTCACTATTATAAATATAAACATGCAAATGATGGGTACCAGCTCTCCATTTTCCCTTTCTAAAAAAACGTCGATTGGGTGTTTCTTTTGGAACATACTCATATCCAATTTTTAATAACGCTTCAATCCACTTTTCCGTAATTTTCAAATCAGTTACACCAATCATCATATCAATTAGAGGTTTCGCTCCTAATCCTTGTACAGATGTGCTCCCTATGTGTTCAATAGCAATACAATCTCCTCCGAATAAAGAAATAAATTTCTCTTTTTCTATTACATACTCTTTATGCCATTCTTTTTCATATGGCTTAATAACGATTTGTTGTTCCATTTTATCCACCCTCTTATAATCTTTTATTATTATATTTATAAAATTTCATGTGATTAACATAGGATTTTCACAAAATATGTCGAATACTGAAATATACAACTTTATTATAATAAATGCGAGGTATAATATGAAAGATATTCCAGTTGAAATTCAATTGAATCAAGTTACATTCCAGTTAAAAGAACATCATAATTTTGATTGGCTATTGAAATTAGGAAACGTATTTGCGGTTTTTGACCAGCAAGATTCAGGCAATCTATCTTTTGGTGTAGAAAAAGATGGGCGTAAGAAATTTATTAAATATGCAGGGGCACAAACACTTGCATATGAAGGAACTGTGAAAGACGCTATTGAAAGGTTAAAAAAATCGGTTTTCCTATATGAGGAATTAAAGCATGACTCGCTTATAAAACTAATTGAACACTTTCCAGTTCACTCTGGATATGTATTAATTTTCGATTGGTTTGATGGTGAATGTCTCCATTCGCATTGGAGTTTTCCGCCTCCTGAAAAATATACTAATCCAAGCTCTCCATTTTATAAATTTAAACATTTATCAGTTATGGAACGAATTCAATCATTACAT
This sequence comes from Bacillus sp. K2I17, assembly GCF_002209985.1. Lineage (NCBI taxonomy): Bacteria > Bacillati > Bacillota > Bacilli > Caryophanales > Bacillaceae > Bacillus > Bacillus sp. K2I17. The sequence goes on along the minus strand of NZ_NJGF01000017.1, from coordinate 29,546 downwards.
TCCATCTTTTCTTTCCATACATATGTCGAAAAGAAAAACTATGTAGCATTAGATTTTTATGACGGTAGTATTTTATATAATTTTCATACAAATGAGACGAAGATTTGTGATATTGATTTATATTCTAAAAAACCATATGTGAATAAAATGGGAAGATTATGGGGCTCCTCGCGTTTTATGTCTCCTGAAGAATTTGAGCTAAATGCTATGATTGATGCAAGAACAAATGTATTTAATATGGGGGCGATGGCTTTCGAAATTTTAGGAGATGGAAAAGATCGTTCCTTTACAAAATGGGAAGCAAGTAGGAATTTATATGAAATAGCGTATCGTGCTGTAAATGAAAGCCGAGCTGAACGATATGAATCAGTTAAAGTATTTTATGAAGAGTGGATAAACGTGGCAAATGCTGAAAAGATATAACCTATATTATTAAAAACATAAAGTTTCTACTATAATCATGTATAATACATATAAAATGGAAATTCAAAATAACGAGGAAAATATTATGAACTTTGTTTATATTAATCAAAACGTATTAAATAATCTTCTTTACATTTTAAGTAGTATATTTATTTTTTATTTTATATATGATAGCGGACGCTATTTAAAGAAATATAAAAAATTACTTATTATCCTTTGTACGAGTATCCCTCTTATTTTATGTATGCGCTATCCAATCTATATGGATGAAAATTGTATTCATGATTTAAGACAAATACCAGTTATAATAGGCACACTTTATGGTGGCTTCCCTGTTGGTATCATTTTGTTTGCTATTTTATTAATTACAAGATTTTCATTTTATGGATTTAGTATGTTAACAATACTAGTTTATGGAACAATGTTTATCGTTACAGCATTCGCATCCGCAAAATTTAATAAGTATAATAGAAAAATTAAAGTAGCTTATGGAATGTTTTTAACATTTTTTCTAGCAATATTTACAACTGTAATTGTATTAACTTTATCAGATTTTGAAGTGAATAATTTGTACATTATTTATTTCATAATATTACCAACCATTTTGATGTTGTTTGGCATTTATTTTAATGAAGTTTTAAAAGATGCAGTATGTATGCGATCGAAGATGATTAAAATGGAAAAAATGGAGATTGTTAGCCAACTTGCTGCTAGTATATCGCACGAAGTAAGAAACCCCTTAACTGTCGTAAAAGGATTTACTCAACTTTTAAAAACACCTAATTTAACTCCAGAATCAAGAGACGAGTATATTGAACATATACTTGAAGAGTTACATCGTGCACAAGGAATTATTGATGATTATTTAACGTTTGCCAAACCTGCTTCAGAAAAATCAGATCATATTTCAGTAGAACAAGAGTTGAACCGAGTTATTAATATGATCTTACCATTATGCAATATGAATACAATACATATTACAAAAGATTTTTCCACAGCAACAATTGTAGGCAATAAACAGCACTTTCAACAATGTTTTTTAAACTTAATAAAAAATGGGATTGAAGCAATGCCTAATGGTGGTACTTTACATATCTCCTCATCTATTAGTAATAATAAAGTTATTATTCGAATTGAGGATAGCGGAATTGGTATGTCACAAGAGCAAGTAAATCGATTTGGCGAACCATATTTTAGTACAAAAACAAAAGGTACAGGTTTAGGTACAATGGTTGCTGTTAAAATCATTGAAACGATGCAAGGTAGTTTGAAAATCCGAAGCGTTATTAATAAAGGTACAACTTTGACAATTACATTGCCAAAATGTAATATGAACTCATCTGAAAACAAATAAAAAAGGAGCATAATTGCTCCTTTTTTATTTGTTTCGATACATAAGTATCTTCTATGTTTTTTTAGTTTACATTTGTGGAGACTAATTAGAAATTAGTACCCTCCGCCCCAGCAGCTGCATCCAACGATAATTAATAAAATAAATAACACAACTAATAACGCGAAACCTCCACCAAAACCACAAGAACCACCGTAACTCATATTTTCTCCTCCTTTTGGTTTGAAAACTAATAGGTAGTTGATCATTTTAACTGGTTCGTATTATACATTATGTAAATATCCCTTTTTTGAGCATGTCCACATAAAAATAAGTAAAAGCACTCATTTGAGAGTGCTTTAAAATGGATACCAAAAGTTTTGAAATACATGTAACTTTAAATACACTGCAACAATTAAAATAAAAATACCTACAAATAAAGCAATGAAATCCCCGCTTTTCGCTTTATTTGTATAAAACCAAGTTCGTGTATTCTTCTTTCCAAATCCTCTTAAATCCATTGCATTTGAAACTGTATCGATTCTATCTAGTGAATGAATAATTAAAGGCCAAAAAATTAAGACACGGTTTTTCATACGAATCCATAAACTTGCTTCTCCTTTTTCAAAAGCTACTCCTCTCGCCTCTTGTGCATGTTTAATAACTTTATATTCGGACTGAATATCAGGTATATAACGTAATGCAATATTTATTGCATATGTAATCTTATAATGAATTCGAAATTTACTTAAGCTACTCACAAATTTGCTTGGATCAGTCGTGTATATATAAATAAGTGTAAATGGTAATAACGTAAAATATTTTAATGAAAGTGTAGCTGCATAAAATAATGTTTCATATGTAATTGTTGCATATCCGATATGTAAAAACGAAGTATATGATTCGGTTAATTCAGATCCATGAGTTGGTGTAATAAATAAAATCATGACAGAATTTAATAAACTAAATGTAAATATAACAGTAAAAACAATAAAAATTTTACGAAATGGAATTTTAGCAACTAAAAGTCCGATACATCCAATCATAAATACAAATAGCAATACGCGAAAATCAAAAAATAAAAAAGTAAGCGTCATGCAAAAAATAAATAACAACAATTTCACTGCTCCATCCATACGATGAAAATATGTATTATACACCTTCCTCCCTCCTCATAACATCAAAATAAAGTTCTATAAATCTTTCAGGTTTTGCAATACCACTTAATTTAACGAGTTTGAATAAAGAACTCTCCCCTAAGTGCGCTCTATGTAAAGTTTCTGAATTCCCTAATACAGTAGATGCAGTATTATTCGCAATAATTTCTCCTTCATGTAGAACTATCGCTCTGTCTGCATATTCTAATGTGAGATTCATATCGTGTGTAATAAAAATAAAAGATATTCCCTTTGCAGCTAGTTTTCTTATAAACGTCATAAACTGTTTATAATGATAATGATCTTGTCCCGCTGTCGGTTCATCTAAAATAATAAGTTTCGGATTGGTTGTTAGTACAGATGCAATCGTTACTCTCTTTTTTTGTCCGTAACTTAATGCCTGGATTGGCCAATTTCGAAATGGATACAAGCCACAAATTTTTAACGTTTCCTCCGCTCTATGCTTAATTTCTTCCTTTGAAACCTTTTTTAATTTTAATGAAAATGAAACTTCTTCTATAACAGTAGGTTGTGTAATCATATGATTTGGATTTTGCATTACATAAGATATGACTTCACCACGTTTACGAATAGACCAAGAATTGATATTTACTTCATCAAATACAATCCTATCATTTTTTGTTTTGTTTATGCCTATAAGACTATGAGCTAATGTAGATTTTCCAGCACCATTATGACCCAAAAGTGCAACAATTTCCCCTTCTTTAATGGAGAAATTTACATTGTCTAATACTTTTTGTTTATTAGAATAGGAGAACGACAAATTTTCTACTTTCAATATTTCTTTGTTTTTAGGAGTATTTTTACAAAAAACTTGCTTCTCCATCCACTCATTTATTGCGCTACGAACACTTTCTCTTTGAAGATTTTCAAGTGGGTATATTACCTCATTATTACTATCAAACTGTAATCTCTTTAATCCTTCAATGTACATAGGTTCCCTTAAGCCAATAGATGGTAATATATTTGAGGCCAAAATCTCTTCTGGTGTTCCTATCTCAACGATTTCCCCTTCATCCATTAAAATAATTTTATCTAAATCCAGATTGAACATTTCTTCTATTCGATGTTCAATAAGTACAATTGTTTTATTATATTGTTTATGTATATCTTTAATAAGTTCTATCGTATGTAAGCTACTTACTGGATCTAAATTCGCTAACGGTTCATCAAACAATAAAATATTAGCATTTGTCGTTAACAGACCGGCTAAAGAAACAGTTTGTTTTTGCCCTCCTGATAATTCATGCGGACTTTGTTTATGAAAAGTATGCATCTTTACCTTTTTTAATGATTCTGAAACAATCTTTTTCATATCATCTTGATTTACACATTCATTTTCTAAATAAAAAGCTACATCTTCTTCTACTGTAAGACCAATAAATTGTGCATCTTGATCTTGCAAAATTGTTCCTACCTGTTTACTCTGTTCAAAAATACTCCCTTTCCTCGGATCTTTTCCCGCAATAGAAATAGTTCCAGTACTACTCCCTTCATAAGAAAATGGGATTAGCCCATTAATACAATGAGCTAATGTTGATTTTCCTGAACCACTACGTCCAGCAATTAGTACTTTTTCTCCAGGGTATATATGAAATGTAATGTCTTTTACAGTAGGTTGCGCAGCATGTTCATATTGAAAGCTGAATTGTTCAAAAGAAATGATTGGTTGCATGTTAACATCCCTACTTTTCAATTTTTAAATGTGTATGTTTCTTATTAGATTTAGCTAAACCTATTGTAATTGGCAATCCAAGAACTAAAAATACAATAACATCAGCAATTGTTGCTCCTAATACTTGTATAACAATTTTGTCAAATGGTTCTCCCATCACAATAACATCGAATGCCCCAGCAAATATAATAGCAATGACAATACCAATTAACCCAGTAATGGCTAAATAAGAAATATCCCGCTTATTATACGTCCCGTTTTTCACACTAAAGCTAACTCTTTTTTGAATGAGTCCCATTGCAAATCCGATAATGCCTGAACTAATTACCCATCCCCACCAAATACCCCAACCAGCGATTGTATCCGTTACGGTATGACCGATAAGCCCTATTAAAAGTCCTGCCACTGGACCAAATAACGCTCCAAAAACGGTTAAAATAGCTAATGCAGGTTTAATAAATGTATTGGGTGCAATAGAAAATCCCCAAAGTCCTAATATCCCGTATAATGCTGCTCCAATTCCGATTGCCACTACTAACTTCGTTGATAATTTGTTCATTACAATTCCCCTCCCGTATTAGTCAACTTTTATTACTCTATATTTATTTTGAAAATGAATTATGCATCGACACTCCCTTTCTATACAACAAAAAATGACCCCTTACATAAGAGGTCATTTTCTTCACGTTCAAGAATCCTCTTATCTTCCAAAAAACACATCGTGTCCTCTGCGGAATTAGCACCTTCCTATAAATTTATATAGGGGTTGCTGAGGTTTCATAGGGCCGTTCCCTCCACCTCTCTGGATAAGTATTAATTTGTAATTCGTATTATGGCACTAATAAGTGTAAATTTCAACACTTTTCTAATTATTTTTATTTTTCGTTTAACGGTACATTTAAATCATTGTATTCTTATCGGAATTATGAAATAATGAATTCAAAATAGTTACGGGAGGAATATACGATGAAAGTAATCGGTTTAATTGGTGGACTAAGTTGGGAATCTACATCGTTATACTATAAACATATTAATACACTTACACTCTCTCAATACGATCAAAATGCGAAGCTTGTTTTATATAGCATGGACTTTGGTGAAGTAACTACTTTATTACAAAATCATCAATACGAAGAAGTGAAAAACGAATTAGTCACAGTTGCAAAAAAGGTTGAAAAGTCCGGGGCTGAATGTTTATTAATGTGTTCCAATACGGTCCATTTATTTGCTGAAGAAGTAGAACAGGCAATATCTATTCCACTTCTTCACATTGGTGATGTAAGTGCTAAAAAAATGGTAGAGCAGAATATAAAACGGATCGGACTTTTAGGTACGAAACAAACGATGGAACAAGACTTCTATAAATCACGTCTAGCGAACTATAACATTGAGACAATTATTCCAAATAAAGAGGAAAGAAATTTTATTCATCATGTTATTTTAAATGAATTAAGTAAAGGAATTATTTCAGAAACATCAAAAGAAAAGCTATTACAAATTACAAACTCATTAATTCAAAATGGCGCAGAAGGTATATTGCTAGGCTGCACCGAAATACCATTGCTCATTTCCCAAAACGACCTTACTGTACCTGTTTTTGATACCGCTTTTTTACATGCAAATACTGCTGTGCAGTTTGCAGTATAATAATATAAAAGCATAAAGGTAGTGCCTCTATGCTTTTATCTTGTCTAAACTATTTATTTAAAAGAGATGTAATCACTGCAATTGCTTCTTTAGTACCACCACATTCTAAAAAACTATCATTCAGTTTTCGTATACCATGTTTATACTTTTCATTTGAAAGAACGTCTGTTACCGCTTCATTTAAAGTTTGCACATTAACATTCTCTTTCAATAACCGATGTGCTGCTTCAAGTTCAGTTAATCTTTGCGCTATCATTGGCTGGTCTTTATCGTGTGGAATTATAACAAATGGGACATTAAAATAAATGGCATCGTGTACGCTATTCATACCACCATGTGTAATGAAAACATCTGCTTCACTTAATATTTCTGATTGGGGTACGTATGAAGCAATTATAAAATTGTCTGGCGCTTTCTTAATTTTCGAACAATCATTTCTATCACCAATTGCCATTACAACTATTCCATCAAAATCCGAGAAAGTATCAATGCAAGTATTAAAGAATGGTTCGAGTCCTTCAAGCAGTGTCCCCATTGAAATATAAATAACTTTCTTATCTTTAAGTAATTCAAATGGAAACTGTACATTTGTTTTACGCTTTGAAATACTCGGTCCAATAAAAATGTTATTTCTTCCAAATAAATCGCTATTAGGTTGAAAATAGCGACTTGTGTACACAAGAGTAATATCTCCCTTGTTATGCATAAATTGAAGATTATTTTTAGGTGTTACTCCAAATTCATGTTCCATTTGATATAGTAACTGTTCAGAAATTTTATCAGGTTGGAATGGTATTTCTGCATTTGGATGAAAAGGTAATGTTTCCAAAAAATTTGGAGGAATTAAAAATATAGGAGAAGAAACTATGCCTGGAATTTGTAAATACTCCTTTACTAACTCTCCAGCGCCAAATATATCAGAAATTACGAAATCAAAATGTATGTTTTCACATAATTGTTTCGTAATTTCTAATATATATAAAGAAGTTTGAACATGTACACGAAAGAAAGAATTCAGCCCATCTGGAGTTTCAGAATCAATAGAAATCTCCTTTAATAAATCTGGATGTGTATATACAGTAGCTCCCAAATCTTCAATTCTGCCTTTAAATTGTTCTGTCGTAATATAATGTACGTGATCACCTCGTTCAGTATAGGCTTTGACTAAACTTAATGTAGGATTTACATGTCCCTCTGCTGGAAAATTAACCACTAAAATATTTAGCACTTATTTCTCACTCCTTACATTTCAATTCGCTTATTAAGCATACTGTAATTATTACCGTCAATCTTCACCTAATAGTCCTAATATGCTTGCTACTTTAGGTTGATAAATAATTGTTAGTGATTAAATTAAAAAAGGCATCTACATAAGTAGATGCCAAACCGTGATAAGGAGTGTTCTGTGAGGTTAGAATAAGCTTTTCAGCTTGTCCTATGCTATCAATATATGATTTATTTTATAAAATGTGAATAATTGATAGAATGATTTTACCTCCCTATCACCCATTTTGAACCTATTTCTAAATAAGTCGACTCTAGTTTCTGTACTATTTCATATGTTTTAACCTTCTTGAGAGCTATCTATTTTTATAGTTTCTCCAGTCAATCTCTTATTTTTCAGTTCAAAATAAGCATCTAAAACTTCTTTTCCAATATCAGAGTTAATACCAGATTTATCATTAATAACCCACGGCACAACTACAGAGAATGCTACTTCAGGATTATCATACGGCGCATATCCTGCTAACGTTAAATTATAACATTCTCTTCGCTCACCTTTTTCATTTCTTCCAATATCACTTTCTCCACCGTATACTGTCTGTGCTGTCCCTGTTTTACCTGCTGGCTTATAAGATGCTTTTTGGAACGCCCTTACTCCTGTTCCATCACCTTCTTGGAATACCTTTCTAAATCCTTCTTTTACTTGATTTATATATTCCTCTTTCATATCTATCTTATTTAAAACGATTGGTTCTACTGCATGTACCACTTTACCAATCTCATCTTTTTGCGACGTTTGCTCTCTTACCTCTTGAACAATTTGTGGCTTCATTCGATATCCACCGTTTGCGATTGTTGAAATATACTGTACAAGTTGAAGTGGCGTATAGGTGTCATACTGGCCAATTGAGTAGTCTAGTAAGAAACCAGGTTGATTATCTTTTTTACCAATTTGTCCAGCTATTTCATTTGGTAAATCAATACCCGTTGGAACACCTAATCCAAATTGCCTGAAATAATACCTCATTTTATCAAAGTACTCCTGTTTAATATTTAATGAACTATTTTTCACATAATCTACACCTGCAATTTTTAATGCTGTATGAAACATATAAACGTTTGAAGAGACTTGTAACGCTCTTAAATCATCAATATTTCCAAACTCTTTCCAAGACTTTTTTTCCTTTGTTCCTTTAAACTTCATAGGTGCATCATAAAAATAAGTGCCTGGTGTTATAGCTTTCGTTTCAAATCCAGTTAAAACTGTCGCACCTTTCACTGTTGATCCAAGCTCATAAGAACTAGTCATTGTGCCTAATGCATAGTCTTCAACTTCTGTTTTTCCGTCTTTTTCTACAAGTCTTTTCCCGGCCATGGATAATACTTGTCCGTTTTTCGGATTCATCATCACAACGAAAGCACGGTCCAACATGGATTCTGACCCTTTATATGTCTTTAATATTTTTTCAATACTTTCTTCTACTTTCTTCTGTAATTCCATATCTATTGTTAAAGTTAAATTCTTACCGCTCTTTCCCTCAGAAACGATTTCCGTTCTAATTGTATTACCTTGTTTATCTGCAACGCTTCTGACTTCTTTTTTTGTACCATGAAGTACATCTTCGTATTGCTGCTCAATATAACTTTTTCCAACCCTATCATTTCGGCTATAATCACGTACCAAGTAGTAATCTAATCGTTCACTTGGTAATCCTTCATCGGAATTAGAAACATTTCCAAGAACAGATCGGAATAATCCATCATTTACATACACTCTCTCCCAATCAACCGATACGTCTACACCTAGGAGATTCGCTAAACCTTCACTAATTATAGTAAATTCCTTTTCACTAACATCTTTTTTAATAATTTGAGGAGCCATTTGATAACCAGAAGTCATCTTACTTTTAATAGCTAACACTTTTATATCTTTCTCTGTTAATTCCTGAAGATTTTTATCTGTAACCCGTTTTCTTTTTAACTCTTCTATTTTTTTATCTAGCTTCTTGCCGCTAATATCCTTTTCTCTAAATGTATCTATTTCTTTTTTCGATACTAGATTTTCAGCCAGTTTCGGATTTAATTGCATCCAAAAATCTTTCTTATCTGTCTCAGTTAACTTAGCTATATCTTCTTGCGGCATTTCAATTATGTCTGCAAGTTGTCTTGCAGTTTTTAATATATCTTCTGATTTTACACCTTTCATCTTTGTATATGTAATTGTACGTAAAGATTTATTATCAACTACTGGATTGCCTTCTCTATCAAATATTTTTCCGCGTGGGACAGATAGGCTCACAGTTGCATTTTCTCTCTTTTCTACTTCATTTTTATAAGTCTCTCCATCGAAAATTTGCACTTTACCTAACTGTATAATCATTGCAGAAAATAATAAAAATACACAAAGAAATAAAATATTTAACCGCGTCGGTATTGCTCTACCACTTTTTTTCTCATGCTTTTTCACCTTGTCATAATCTCCTCCTTACCGAATTCCTACTAATAATTGAATCTATATATTAAAAGTAATGCACATTTTCTATACAGTACTTTGCACAAATATTAATATACTGATAAAAACTTAATAGAAATTAAAACAAAGGTTAAGAAAAGGTAAAGTTTACTAAATTAAATATAAAAATCCCCAATAACCAAAAGTTAAGCTTTTGGTTATTGGGGATTTAGTAATTTAAGAGTTAATAATTGGACGTATTGATTCGAATCTATCATCATAATTTGATAGAGATTTTTCGCTCTGAGCTTTCGGCAAGTAAATCGTTACTGTTGTCCCGACTCCAACTTCACTCATAATACTTATATTTCCTTGATGACTTTCAATGATTTTATAACTTAACATTAATCCGATACCGGTACCTTTTTCTTTCGTACTATAAAAAGGCTCACCTAATCTCTTAATTCTATCTTCAGGTATCCCTATTCCTTCATCAATTACATGAATAATGACACCTTCATCGTTTATCTCTTTAATATGAATTGTAATTTTCCCGCCATCTGGCATAGCTTCGATTGAATTTTGCAAAATATTAATAAACACTTGTTTCAATTGATTTTCTGAGCATTCAATGCTTATGTCTTTGTTGTCTGCATATAGTTCCACTTGAATATTCGTCATAATTGCTTTTGTATTCATTAACGATACGACATTATTATAAATTTGATAAATATTTCTTTGTTCTGTATTTATCTCATCTGTTTTAGCAATTGATAAAAACTCTTGAAGAATCGCTTCTATTCTTTCAATTTCAGAAAGCATTAAATCAAAATATTTTTCTTGATCTTCTTTATTAATTTGAAATAACTGTATAAACCCTTTAATGACAGTTAATGGGTTCCTCACTTCATGAGCCACACCAGCTGCTAATTGACCAATTGCTGCAAGTGTATCTGATTTATTTAGCAATTCTTCTGTCTTTTTCCGTTCTGTAATATCGCGTACAATGATCATAATTTTATCATGTAATAATGGTAAGCATCTAGCTTCAAAGAAATCGACACTCCCATTAATTGTAAGTGGATATTCAACAATTACATTCGTCCCTTTTTCCTTCACTTGATGAATTGCTTCCTGAAACTGCTGTGCTACTGGAGATGGTAATACTTCGAAAAACTTTTTTCCCATAAAAGCTTGTGCCGGTACGTAAAATTTCGAAGGGGATCCTGCTTTATAATCTATAATTGTGCCATCATCTTCTGTTAAGAAACATAAATCTGGTAAAGCCTTAAAAATTAATTCCAATTCAGACGTTTGTTGTTTTAACTGGTCTTCTATCGCTTTTAAATGTGTAATATCTACCCCGACAGCCCAGTAGCTATATCCTGTTACAGGAAACTGTTCTGATATATTGGACCACATGATTGTTTTGATTTCACCATTTTTACATGTTAAGTGCATTTCCCAATCCCTGAAATTTTTTCCACACGTTAAAAATTTCGTTTGTATTTGGTGACGATAATTATGATCTGGGTACAATAATTGTAGGGCATTTGGATTCCCTATTATTTCTTCAGCTGTATAACCTGTTACAATTTCACACTCCCGATTCCACAATACAAAATCTCCATTATAATCAAGCGCATCAACCATAACAGGCATGTTTTGTAAAATGGTATGCAGTTCCTCCTCTTTTCGAGAAAGCAACGTTGTATTTTTACTTTGAAATACCTTTGTTGCTCCATCTATAATTAGATTTGAAAGCATTTCAAAGTATTTTTGACAATTGAAAATGTCACTTTTGTTTGACCATACTACAAAAGATCCTAAATGTTGATTGTATAAAAAAATGGGGATTTCAATTTTGGGAAGTTTACATATTTTCATTTCATTTATTCCAAAAGAAAATATACATTCTTTTTCAGCATCAAGAAGTTGATGTGATATGTTGGTTAATTTATAAAACTGTTCTGCCATGGTTTCTATTGTACTCACATCAATAAGTTCCATTAGCCGCGCATTCATTCCTTTTTCACCTCAATATGTAAAATTAATACAAATTCAAAATTTATACTTCTCCATTATACGTAGAATGTGCCTTTAGGTATATAGCTGCAGAATAATTATTCGAATAAATTTTATTTTTCAATTAAAATAGAGAAGAATTTGCGTATAAAATGAATCCTTAATCAGTACGTATTTTGTTCATCACATATTAATTCTGAATGTACGACCAATCTAAAACGGATACTCATGCAGAAACCGGATTTTAATATCAGAGTCATACACATCGATTTTAGTAGTATAAAAATACAAAAAATATAAAGTTCATAAAATTTTCACAATTAATATGAAAAATATAAACATTTATTCCAATATATTCTATATAATAAAAAGTAATAAGGCTTCTATGAATCTCATAGAATACCTTACCCCTAATAAAAAGAAAAAAAGAATCCATTTGGATTCTTTTTTTCTTTTTATATTACATTACATATTTATATAAAGCATGTGCAACACCGTGTTCTTCATTTGATAAAGTTTCGTATTTACACATTGCTTTTATTTCTTCGACTGCGTTCCCCATTGCAATTGATATGTTCGCTTTTTCCATCATGGATACATCGTTTAGCCCATCACCTATCGCTACAGTATTTTCAACTGGAATATTTAGATGTTCTGCTAAAGTATATAATCCATTTCCTTTTTGAGCATCTCGATGATTAATTTCTAAATTATGCCAATATGAAGATGTAATTGCTAAATCAGTATTATGCAGAAACGCTGCTTTTAACTTTTTTAATTTTTCTATGTCATAAGAAAATGGTAAAAGCTTATGCACATGTATATCAGTTTCTACAATCGGTTTACAACTTTCTGCACTATGAAACGCTGTATGCTCAAGGTATAAAGCTGCGATCGTTTCTAATTCTTTCAAGTCGAAATTTTCTTTTGAACTCTTCACATACTCAATTTCATTACGTACACTCTCTACTCCATAATCCGGTACATACACACCTTTATCAGTATAAAGCTGATAATATAAGCCATTCTCTTCAAGATATTCTACAATTTCAAGTGCTTGCATATTTTGAATTGGATATCTCTTCATCATTTTTTTATCTTTATATATAAGCGCACCATTTTCCGCAATAATTGGACACTCTAAATTAACTTCTAACAACAATCTTTCAATGTCGACGATAGAACGTCCTGTACAAATTGCTACAACATGACCCGCTTCCTGACATTTTTGAATTGCTTCTGCATTCTCTTTACTAATCATTTTATTCCCTGAAAGAAGAGTTCCATCTAAATCAATTGCGATTAATTTCATTATTTCTTCACCACTTTCTATAAATACACGAGTTCATTATAAACAAAAGGTATCGTTTTCATACTGATCTCGTGAAGTACTCCTTATTTATAATTTATGAAAAGCGTTTCAGGTCAAGAAATAATTAATAATAAAATCAAAAACTTTTCTTTTTAAAGAAAAGTTTTTGATTTTATACTATGAACTATAACTAATATATTTCGTCTCACACATGTACACATTCTTTTCTTCAGTTGGGACATATACTTTAAACTTTTCTAAACGTTTTCCGTAAATATGAATAGTGACAACGCTTTCATTTTTAGCTATTTCAAGAATATGACAATCAGCTGGTGGAATGACTTTATCTGTTTCTCCTTCTCCCAAATAAAGATTTCCTGTATGTGTTAAATAAACAAGTGAATTTTCAAACTGCTTCGTTTGTATAAAGTTTTGCACCATTATCCTCCCTGTAAAAACGCCTTCTACTCCCCATGTACCATCATGATCATGTAAAGGTGTAGATTGTCCATCTTTCCATACAAGAGCTAATACTTCAAAACGATTAAAAGGATCTTCATATAACAAATGTCGTGCGTATTGAGCCGAATTCGCCTTCTGTTTTTCTAACGGAAGCCATGTTTTCTTTTCTAAAAGTTCTTCTAGTAATTTTTCAATCGCACAAACAATTTGACCTTCTAATAAATTACTATCCATTAAATCCGTTACAGCTTTAATAAATGTTTGAAACGTTTTACTTCCATTACACGTTAACATAAGCGTCCTCCTCCATTCTTTTTCACACACCTCCATACTAAATAACTAACTAAAATTTTACAATTGAGAAATAAAGTGAAACTTTAATCAGTGGGGATTTTGTTCATCCCCAACTGATTATTAGTTGAACCAATCGGACTTTTATGGGCAGTTGATCCCCCACCTAAATTCTTTACTTTCGCTGAATTTTGAGGTGGGGGTCTTACTGCCCATTAAAGCGGGATAAAAAAACAAGGTACAGTAAATTTGTACCTTGCTGATCGATTTACCTATTATTCAAAAGAATAGGTAAGTAATTTAACGTTTGTTCATTTTCCAATAGACATTTTTCTAAATTGAACAATGGAGATAACTCTATTTTTTCAAAAGCATTTATGAAAGTTCTTAATGCAATCTCAGCTTCTAAACGTGCAAGTGGTGCTCCTAAGCAAAAGTGTGCACCTTTACCAAATGTTAAATGCTTTTCATTTCCTATTCGGTGTATATTAAATTTAGAGGCTTGCGAAAACTTTTTCTCATCTAAATTTGCTGCACTTACCCACGCAACAATCATTTGATCCTTTTTCATAAAAGGCCCAAATATATTTGTATCCTCTGTAATCCTCCTAGCTAATGTAACGGGAAAGCGATAGCGCAATACTTCCTCAATTGCCTTTGAAATTAATTTAGGTTCTTCTCTTAATTCTTTATATGTTCCAGGTGAATCCACTAAAAAGCAATAAAAGCTATTAATAATTAAATTAGTAGTTGTTTCATTGCCTGCCGCTAATAAACCTAAAGAAAAAGTAACAATTTCTTCATCTGTTAATCTTTCGCCTTCATATTCAGCTCGTATTAAATCCGAAATAATATCATCGGTTAAATGGTACCTCTTTCCCTGAACAATCGGTAGAAGATATGCTTTAAATTCATTTAGTGCTATACCCTTTTCCGCATCCAGATCACTAAACTTTTCTTTACTATACGGCATAAATAATATATCAGACCATGCTTTAATTTTTTTACGGTCCGTTGTTGGCACTCCTAATAAATCGGATATGACGGTAACAGGTAAAGGTGCAGCAAACTCTTCAACAATATTAACCTCACTATATTTTTCGATATGTTCTATAAGTTCATTTGCGATTGCCTGTATTCGGGGTTTCCATTGTTCTAAACTTCTTGGAGTAAATGCTTTAGAAACGATAGAACGTACATTGCGATGTTCTGGTGGATCCGTAGAGTTTATATTTATCCTAGTTTCTAAAGGAGGGATTGCGAATTGTCTTCGCTCCCTTCTACTTGAAAATAAGCGATAATCCGATAAAACTCGATTTACATCATCGTATAAAAAAACATTCCATACATCTTGCTCTTCATCGTAATGTACAGGGTGATTATCCCTCATAAATTGATACCACTCATACGGATTCCACAATTCTTCTTTTGTTTTCAGCTTTGAAATTTCATGAACTAAAATCACATTTTCCGGCGAAGCCATAGTTCTTTCCTCCCTTTTCTTTTACAATAAAAGTGATAGGTCGGTAGTTCAAAGTTGTATAATCTAACATATGTTATTTTAACATATACTAAAGGAGATTTTTTATTGGAGAACTTGAGAAATATATAAGGGGGATTTTTATGTACGTTGACATTTTACTATTAGCAGAATTAACAACTGGACCAAAACATGGATATGAAATAAAGAAAAATGTTCAAAACCGGTTAGGTGAGAATTTCGAATTAAATCATAACACACTTTATCCCGCTCTTCGGCGCTTCGAAAATATGGGTGCTATAACGAAAAAAATACATAAACAAGTCGGAAAGCCAAACCGAAATATGTACGATATAACTGAAACAGGTGAAGAAATTTTTTCAGAGATGTTAAGAGAGTTTCCTGAAAAAATTGCGACAAATAACGCTGAGTTCCTTGTACGTATCGCTCTATTTGAAAAACTTGATTACGAAGGTAGAAAAGAAATTTTAACAATACGCCAAGACGTACTACATAAACAGCTTACTGCTATTCAATCTTTAGATGTTAGCTCATCTTTTATTACAGAAGTTATTGAATTTAGTAAATCACGTATAGAACACGAATTACTCTGGATTACATCACTTATGAAGAAAATATAAAAATTAACAAGAAAAGTTAAAAATAATGAATGAAAATGAGATTTATTATCAATACTATAATTAATAAAAGGGCAACCACGATTTGGCTACCCTTCAAAAAATTTATACTTCTGGATCGAAAGTTTTGCAATCTGTTTCTTCCGTAGTTGATGCATGTTTCCCTTTATGACTTACTACATAAATTGCATCTGCACTACATTTATTGCCGTTAGCCCAAAATTTACAGTTGTTTACTTCACATAAAACGTCTTGTGCCATAGTATCACACCTCCTTGTTCTATTATCATTAACAAAATTCGGAGGTATGATACTCTTTGTCATGCATTTTTTATTACCTTATTAGCTTTCTTAATGGTTCAATATTTCCTTGTACAATAGCATCTATATTTTCTGTTATTTTTTCAATGTCAAAATGCCACCATTGAATTTGCAATAACTCTTCTACTATTGTATTTGTAAATCGTTCCTTTATTTTATTTGCAGGGTTTCCGCCAACAACTGTATATGGTGCGACGTCTCTAGTCACAACAGATTTAGCTGCAATGATTGCACCATCTCCTATTTTTATTCCAGGCATAATCGTTGCATCCATACCAATCCATACATCATTTCCTATAACTGTATCCCCTTTGTAAGGTAAATCAGACAAATTAGGTGTATACTTCTCCCACCCATTTCCAAATATATTAAATGGATATGCCGAAAATCCATCCATCCGATGATTCGCTCCGTTCATAATAAAGGTAACTCCATTTGCAATACAACAAAACTTTCCAATAGTAAGATGATCTCCAAGAAATTCATAATGATGTAATACTCGATCTTCAAATGTTTCTCCATCTTTCGCATCATAATAAGAATAGTCACCAACAAGTATATTAGCTTTCGTTATTGTATTTTTTATAAAATGGACATTTTGATTTCCTTCAATAGGATATTTAACATTTGGATTAGGATTCATGTTGTACAGCACTTCCCTTACCATTTATTTCACTTTCTACCGCTATTACTGGCTTTAAATTGTATATAGGTAAAATAAATAATAATCCAATTATAAATAGTAAAGCTGTTCCCTCATACATCGTACTTAATGAGAACACCTCTTTTAATGAACCGGCTACACTCATTGTTACTACCATTGAACCGGTAAATAGTGGACTTAAAATGCCATTTACACGACCGATAAAATCAGTATCGCTATTTTGAATAATGAGCGTATTAATACCTATTTGGATACATGGAAGAGCTAACCCACTAAAAAGTTGTGCTGTAAGTGTCACCCATAAATTCGTTGAATAACCTATAATACCAATGCAGATCGCCTGACCGAGCATCCCTACAATTAACATCTTTTGCGGAGCTACGTTTTTCGCAAATACCATCGCTAAAGCTCCGCCAACAATCATACCCGCGCCATTTACTGTTAGTAACCATTGCAAACTCTCTTTTGATAACCCTAACTGCTCAGTCACAATAAATATACCTAATGGCTGAATCAATCCTATACCTAGTCCTGCTGCCATAAAACAAAGCCCAAGCAAAGTTAATGCTTTTTTCTTTTTCACATATTTAATACCATCCAGCATCTCCTGTAGTAGCGTGATTTCTTTCTTCTCATTATCATTCTCAAGATCTTTCGGAAGAAATAACAACACAGCAGCTGCCAGTAAAAAAGCGATACCTGTTATGATAATTGAAATATAAATTCCAAAACTATGAAAGATAAATGTTCCAAGAATCGGTCCTAACACCATAAAAATCGCAAATATTGTTTGATATATAGACATCGCTAATTGAATTTGTTCCGTTGATAAATGCTGTTTAAACAATTTCATCCCTGATGGTTGAGAAAACTGCGAAAGGATTGCAGAAATAAGCGTGACAAAAAACACGATTTTCCACGTTCCAAACATTAGTGTAATTAATACAGCGAATACTGAAATAGAACTTAACGTCTCACACCATATCATTGTCCTCTTCGGCTTCCACCTATCAGCAAAAGTTCCACCAATGAATGAGAAAATAAAAATAGGCGCAAATTCAGCAACTGAAATCATTGAAATAGCAAAAGCATCACCTTTCGTCATTTCCATTACATACAGTAATACGGCAAAGTTTCGAACCCATATTCCAATTTGTAAAAATAATGCTGAAGCTAAAATTCCCTGTACAAATCTATTTTTCAATACTTGTGATACCCCATTATTTTGTTTCGTTACTACATTTGTCGACATAAAAAGGCCTCCTATTTCGTGTTCTGAACAGGAGGCAGCACAAATCATATAAAAAGACTATATATTCGCAGAGCGAAATACATCCCTTTTCTATAAATGTACAGACTAACCCTATTCAGAAGAATATTTCGTTTTTTAACGAAGATCTCTTACAAATAGAATTAGTTGATCATTGGGATGTGTTCACCCTTCCGTTTCGAATTTAAATAACACATACATACTCTATGTAAAGCATTTTCGATGTATGCATGTCTTAAAATAAATATTCTAGAATGTTAATGGTAATTCCTCTAAAGAACGCATTAAATAATTACCTTGCCATTTAATATCTTCACGATTTCCTTTTAATTGCAAAGCAGGCATTCGATTAAACAAAGTAGTAATAGCAATCTTTGCTTCCAACCTAGCAAGCGGAGCGCCTAAGCAGAAATGGCTACCATGCCCAAATGCAATGTGACGATTATTCTCCCGAGTAATATCGAATACATCTGGGTTTTCAAATATTGTTTCATCGCGGTTTGCCGAAGCTAATGCAATGACAACCATATCCCCTTTTTGGATTGTTTGTTCGTGAATTTGAAAAGGCTCAGCTGCCCATCTTGCAGTTGTAACCTCAACTGGAGAATAATAACGCAATCCTTCTTCAATTGCAGAATCAATTAATTTTGGATTATCTTTTAATAACTGTAATTGATTTGGATTTTCAAGAAGTGCTAATACCGTATTCGTAATTAAATTCACTGTTGTCTCATGCCCTGCTACGATTAATAACATTATCATTGAATATAGCTCTGGAGCACTAAGTTTATGCCCTTCATTTTCTGCAAGTATTAGCGCACTAACCAAATCTTCTTTTGGATCTTTTCGTTTTATATCAACTATATATTGAAGATATGTAATAAACTCAGATAGTTGTTTTTCGGTTTCCTTTATTTCTTCAGGTGTTTCTGGCGATGCAATGACAGCATGAGACCAAATTCTAAATTTCGCTTGATCTTCTTTTGGAATACCAAGCATCTCACTAATCACAATGATTGGTAAGGGGAATGAATAATCATCCACTAGATTTAATGTACCTTTTCGCTCTATCTCTCTTATTAAATCATCCGCTATTCTCTGAATTCTTCCGTCTAATTGTGTAATCATCTTCGGTGTAAAAGCTTTTTGAACTAAAGATCGTAAACGACTGTGATTAGGTGGATCTGAATTTAACATGTGCGTTGTTAAATGATCACTATTGTCAACGGAAAGATACATGTTCGTTGTATCTTGAGGAAACACATTTGCCGCATCTTTTTTTAAGCGATTATCTTTTAGAAGTGGCAATGCATCTTCATATCTTGTAATGAGCCATTCTTTACCGATTTCAACTTCATTTACAAATAATATAGGTTGCATTTTTCGCGATTCTTTATAAATTTCATATGCATCTTCTTTAAACTGCGCTGAAGCCAAATTAATGCCATCTTCTATTCTTTGCCCAACTTTATTTTTCATTGACATTGTATTCCCTCACTCTCATTTGTTTTTAAAAACCAACCAACATATGCATTATACTCTAATAAAAACGTGAAAATTGTAAATTTTTAATCAAAATCTTACTTCATATATTGAAAAATAAAAAAGTGAGAGAGTAAGATCTTTCTACTCTCTCACTTTTCTTTATGCGAAGCACATGAAATTACTAATTTGTTGATAGCGATAACTTACTTTACGACGACGACCACCTTGCCAAGTGTAACCTGATACTCCGTTTCTTCTCACTTCAGTCGGAAAGAACCATAAGTCTCTCCCGAAAGGTCCTGGACGATGTAAACGTAAAAATCCCCATCTTCCTAGACAGTTACACATCCATGATTTCATATTTCCTGGTTGTGCTGGCGAAGCAAATGTGGATGGTAACGATGGAGCTTGTGATGGTGGTGGTGACGTTGGAGCATCTTCCGCATCATCTGGTCTATAATCTTCTTGTTCCATATCTCTCACTTCATTTACAGGTTCATACCCGTAGTTTTGTGGATTATAATACATCCCTTGATCATATGGATAATTTTGCTGGTTATACATATTAACAAATCACCTACTTTTCATTCAGTACCTTTAACATTCATATGTGATTTGCCTCCTATAGGAAGCTTATGTATAGCCTAAATTCAACAAAAAAATAAAGCTCGTATTTTAAAAATACGAGCTTCTTCATAATCGGAATAGATGTATTATTTTCTTAATTTCACACTATAAAAACGCATTTCATCTAACGAACCTTCAAATTCAAATACTTCTTGTTTAATTAATTCCTTTAAGCGATATTCTAAAAACGTATCGCCAACTAACTGCTCTACATGACCAAGTGCTTCACCAATTACCCTAGGGGCTTTTAGGAATTCTCGATCAGCACCTATACTTTTCGCACATTCAATAATAAATTGATCAAAATAATCTTCTTGTACAGAACGCACTTCATTGTCTGTCCAAACTCTTAAAAATTCCGTACTTTTCGATAGACTATCCCACTCATGTTCAAACTGCATACGTTTCTCTACAGTTAAATATGGCAATTCTACAAAACTTTTTTGAATTAGAGCTAAACTTTCAGGTGCTAACTCTCCAGTTCCACGAATAGCATACTCTTTTTTTAATATTTCTTTACTTGCTTCAGACGTATTAATAACGCGAATGTTTTTCTTATCTTTTAATTGCGCCATTACAAAACATAGACCTACATGTTCATGTGCGTTATTAGCTTTCCAAATTGTAATAGGTGTTTCAATAGGAATAGTGTGTAGTTCTTCCATAGTTTCTAAAAACCTTGGTAAATACTCTTCTTCAAAATAATTATCATAAGCAGTTAAATTGTTTACTAACCATTTCTGTCTTGCAAGTTGTCCCTCATTCATATGTAGCTTGTTTATCGGCCCAATTGAAAAGAATTCAGAAAAAGCGACAACCCTCTCTTCCAATTGTTCTTCTTGACTAAACATATATTTTAAACATCCAGCTGTTGAATCATCAAACGCAATATGTACGTGTGAGCTTTCTTTTACATTTCTTATATATGATGTATTACTCGTTAGTTGCTTAGGAATATCCATCAAATTTTTAATTGCATCTTCACTATAGTTTTCTTCTAATAAATTCAACTGAATAAGAATACTTTGAAGTAAATGTTTTGCTTCATCTTCGTACATATCCTCTACAACATTTTTGATTTTATCTATCATACAAATCCCTCTATTCATTTCATAAATAACGTATATTATAGTGTATCATTTTAGTATCATTCTTTTAAAGTTTTTTTAAAGTAAAAGCATTTATTATTCAAATTGCTACAGCTATCCACATTTTCAAAAAAAATCTCTCCTACAATTCTTAATTACTAAATATTCTTTTGTAAATCCTTTTATTTAAATGTATACTTATATAGAAAATAAAAAAATATAGGAGCTATATGTATGGAGAAAGCGATTACTACTTATAAACATTATTTGAAAAATTGGAGATTTATATTTATTTGTATATTACCTACTATCGCCTTATTATATGTTTTCGATGTCATCTTTGAATTACTATTTCATCAAGATTTCTATTTATCTAACTTAATTTTTGCTATTATTTTATTTTTAATATTTATGAGCATCAAAGATATGTTTAAAATTGAAAGTTAAAGAGCCGGATAAAAAAAGAGCACCCTGCAATCGGATGCTCTCATGTGATAGAGGTTTTTTCTGAGTATTAAGTAGGACACGAAGGTCTTGTCCTACAATATAATATATGCTTGTACTTATTTTATTGTGCATCTATTAAACATCAAATGTATACGTATTGCTAAAAATTCTGCTCATTTATTAATTGTATAATTATTATATTTACACATAAAAAACATCCCTATGGATGTTTTTTATGTACCGATTTTTAAGCTTCCATAAACTTAGCCGGTACACCAATTTTTTCAACTACAGAAGATATATTAGTAGGATTAATCATTACATTTTCAATACTAACTAATTTATTTTCTAATAGTCCATTCTCTGTAGTAATAAGTTCTTCAAACCGATCTAAAGTCATCGAGAATTTGTGTTCACTTCCGCCATTCATACAGACTTTAACATACTTCATAGTGTCACCGCCTTTCATAATAATCTATATTTCGATAAGAAGACGCTTACATCCTTTTTATTTACTACTAGATTTCTCACTTTTACTCCTTGCCAATTCACGTTTATTTATTTTAGAAAAAGCAGTTACTATTTTATGTTCACGTTATAATTGCTAGTAAGAATGCTAAAGATAAAAATGCACAAAGTGGTATATATAAAACAGTATCCATTTTAGCAAAATACGTATCTTTTTTTCGCTTAAAGATGCCAAAATAATGAAACTCACCAATTACTCTTATAAAAAAAACAATCATACAAATCCAGGAGCCCAATTGAACGATAATATTAGGAACTTCGAAATGAACAACATTTGTTTGTTGTAATAAAATTATTGCCGCCATACTTAATAATAAAGCAATGAACAATGTCATTCCTACACCTGGTATAAACGCCTTTTCTCCAGATTTTGTTGGAATGACACTATTTGTCGCCCACTTACCTCCGAAAGCCCAGTAAACATGTAAAAAGCTAACTAAAAATAATATACAGACAGAAATATATGTAATAATAAGCATTTTGTCCTCCCATTATTTTATTTAAGTCCTTAACTTTAGGGTATGCTATAAATTCCTCATTAGCAATCTATATAATTACATAAAAAACCCTTCAATGATAAATCATTAAAGGGTTACTCAAATATCTTATGCATTATACCTATTTCTACGACGTTCCATCCTCGTTTGTCCTTGAGCAATACCTTCTTTATATGGATCTATTTGCTCTGTCATTTCATATGTTGCAGCTTGAGCTGGTTCTTCGTAATTATGCTCACGTATTTTTTCTGGCGTATTTCGTTTTGATACTTTTCCACCAAACTTAAATAATTTGATCTTTAATTTCGGTAATCTAGGAAGTGGAATCTTAAATGATAATTTTTTGCGCTTCTTTTTTTGTTGAAATAGATTTATATTTTCTTTATTATCATCCTGCTCTTTACGATGTAATAACATCGCAAGTAATCCACCTAATATAAGTCCTCCAACTAACAGTAGAAGATATAAGTAATGACTTGTCATTAAACTCGACATACGTTCAAGTATGACTAACGACTGTACTTCTTTAATATCCCAAAGTAAAGCGGCCCATAATGAGAATAAACCGAAAGTAAGTCCATATGTACGAAAACGGAATAAACATGGAATTAAAGCGATACAAGCGGCGATTTTCGCATTCCCTATTATTGAACTTGTTGAAATATCTTGATGCCAAATGACTAACAGCAGTGTTATAAATGGCGCATACGCTATCCAACTACATATACGTGAATATATTTTTTTCGCAAAATAGCTACCGAAACTAGTAAAAAATAAAAGGCCTCCGATATATAAAGATTGTTCTAGTGGGATTTGCTTCATAATTCCTGCAACTGGAAAGAGGCCGCTTAATAGCATTAATAACACATCTAATTTCTTCACAATTCCTCATTCCTTTCAAATTTCTTTTGAATCAATTCATATTGCTTTTCCATATGATGTAGATTTTGTATTTCTAAAAAATATCTTAATCCTGTATGTAAATAAAGTAAATACATAAAAGAAAAGATACATGACAAAGGATATCCTTATTTACATGAAAAAATGACAAATCCTGATCAATATAACGAGCAGGATTTGTCTACTATTATTTAAAGCAAAATAATTGAATCTTTCTTTTCTATTTTCATTATATCTACATCCAATTCATCATCAAACTCTTTAAACTCTCTTGCATCTATATCAGTCATATAGCTCTTTATTACTTTCGCCATATGCATAGAATACGGCATATGTATATTTTTTTCCTGAAGCATACTTGAATTACAGCACATATAGTGTACCATTTTAGCGATATAATTCCTTTCTACAGGTTTTACACCTAGCGTTAATATTTCAAGTATGTATCGCTGCAATGTTTCACTACCATTTAGCGTATATTCGCCAGTGCTATAATACATCCCTTTTTGATCTACATATAAACTTGTACCTTTAGGAGCATCATCACGTTCTATCACACCGTATTTTGGTGTATCAAAAGATGTATTTATTCTTATAATGTTTAAATTAGGGACCTTTAGCGCATCAGGAACAATCTCCGGTAAAATATCTATATCAATTTTTTTATTTTGTAACTCTTTTATCCAATATTTTCTTAAATTCGCATCAATAATAAAATATACTTGCTCATTTTCCTCTTTTGCATGTTGTAAAATTTCTGTTAATGTTTCAGAAACAAATTGTTTAAATTGAATTCCCATATCATTTCTTTTTGAAGGTTGTGGTAAAAAGGTGTTGTGTTTATTTACATTTAATAACAAATGATCAATCGTTTGCCAATCTGTATTCCCGTATAGTTTATATGAAATTTCTTTTCCTTTTATTTGTGAAAAAATAGGTAAGAAATCAAATTTCGAGATTCGCTCAATTGATAAATTAACATATGTACAAGGTAAATTTATTTTATTCCAACTACGTTTCAAAAATCCTTTTTGTTCTAATAAACTAAGGATACAATTAATAATTGTTGTACGAGATACACTTTGGCCAATAAATAAATTAATAAATGCTGAAATACGGTTAGTTCGTGCAAACCCTTCTCTAACGATTTGCTTTGGATCAATTTTTTCACGCCCATCACAATTTTCCATTGTGATTAACGCCAATGTCGCATCATTGCGCTCACCTGCAGTAGCATAAACCGCTTTCATAACATCCTCTACTAAATTTGTTTTGTATTTCTGGCAATATTGCATTTTATATGGATTTTGTAATACTTTTTCAATATTATATCTTACTATTTTTAACAATACTGGAGAATCTGCATTTAATACATATAACGACTCACCGATTTGAGCTAACAAAATTTCACTTTCAAATAACGCTTGTTCAACTTCCAACGATATTTTTTCAGACCATATTTCTAACGTTATAGTCTCTAATCCTTTTGGTGCAATTAAAGGGAATAATTCATTTTCATTATTTGTTGCTAGTTTCTTACATTCTGGTAGTAATGTGAAATCAGTGAATTTTTGCTGAAACCCTTTAAATAAATACTCTCTTTCCTTTACTTTTATACCAGGTTTTATTTTAGTACCTTGAACTTTATATATTCTCTCATTGTATGGAAGTAACACCCTAAGATTTTCTCCTAGCATATAATCTTTCGGATATTGAAGGATATGCTCTAATTCAACTTCTCCTCCTATATGAAAATCATCTTTTAAATTTCTAAATATCTTTATCCACTTTATACCGTTTGTAGCTTGCTGTACTTTTAGTTTTACAAACCGAACTTTTTTATTATTCGATGCAAATTCTGGAGTAGAAATTAAAATCATGCCTCGTTTTCTTCTCAAAAGCAAAGGAATATCTGGATGGTTATATTCTTGATAAAACCTCCGAATTCCTATTGAAACATTTAATAACGGAATATTTTCGCCTCCGCGCGTGATACATTCAAACCGATATACATAGGCGAAATAATCTTGAGTTTTTTCATCTTTAATAGGCTCTGACATTGCCTCACAAATATTTTGTGATCTAAGAGGAGAAAAATATATATCTTCTTCGTTGATATTCTCTAATCGTACAGGTTGTTCACAAAAAATATGTGAAATTAAAGCGGGCACCCACTTAGAATATATTTCATTATCATGTAGTACTGTTAAATTAGAAATTAAATCGTAATGCCATTCATATTTTGGCAATTCTATTAATTTATTAGGTTTCCAATCATGAATCACCTCATACCAACTTTGGAAAATATAATCAAGTTGTTCTTTTCTAATAGGTTCTTTGGATACAATCCATGGTGTATTTTCATTTAATACATATGGATTATGCTGAATAAACAATATATCAGAAAACATATCATATAATCTTTCATTCAATCGTTTCAACTTACTCGTTAATAAAAACGTCTTATAATGTATCTCTACAATATCGAGCCAATCAATAGGAAAATATATAAATGATACACTTTCGTTTAAAAGAGGTTCTACTATATTTTCAAATGTTAACAACTTTAATTTTTCCATAGAATGATTACTTCCTTTCTTCATTTTTCTTGATTACAAAAAAACTAAAGTATTATCACATAATCTAATTATTTAAAAGAATAACAAATACTACTTATCCGATTAACGTATTAATGAAATGACTCTTATAAAAGTTAAAAGAAATTATCATACATAGCCCTCCTTATATATACTAAATACATTACATTAGGATTATACAATATAAATTGCGTATTGCATTTAAGATTTACAATAATTTTACAAAAGAGTATGAAAAGAGGTATTGACCATACATATGTATAGCAATACCTCTTTTCTTTACCCTATTACATCTTTTACTTCTGTATCCACTGGCCATTTTTCTAAGGCATAAGCTATCTCCCAAAATGAATATTCATATTGACTACTAATAAGAAAATGCTGTTTCATTCGCTTCCGGTCAGACTCTGTCACTTTTTCAACGATAGTATCTAACCATGTAATTTGCTCTTCAACTAATGTACGGAAACAATCAGATTCACAAGTAGAAAGCCAATCATTTTAAATTGGCTCTTCTGGCTGACGCTCTTTTAAACATTCATCAATTTTTCGCTTATCATCATTTTTACTTTTGAACTTTTCACCGAATAATGCCACTGTTATACCTGCAGCTGGAACGAGTAATAATTCAATCATTTTCTCCACTCCCCATATACCCTTTATTAGGGTATATATCCCTTATTTTCGGAATACTCCCGTACACGCTTTATGCCAACGACCAGTAAATGTCCTGAAATTCCACGTTGGTATTCCCCTATAGAAACGCGAAAAGAACATAACGTAGAAGATACAAGAACGAGCCTGTGAGCGTTGTGTACATGGTCATTCGTGGAAGCCAACGTGGAACACTCTGCCCCATTTTTTCTGCAACCTTCATCGTAATCACTGACAAGCCTGTTGCAGTCCATACTACTACCGCTTCACCAACGATTGTCATTTGAATCCCTCTTTTCGAATGAGTTGTAATCCCTTCGCTATCATAACCGGTTGATACTCATTAATGACGTCTCCCCAATCAAGCACTTCATCCTTATCTTCATATAAATCATCCATAATATCGTTCGATAAACGGTAATAGCCTTTATATTCACGATTGTTAAAAACCTCATGTCTTTCCATGTGATCCACAATTGCGTTTGTTTCTTTCTTGCCATTAGAACCCCAATACATATTTCTCAACTCTTTCGATGGATATAGGTAAGGCGTTTCGTTTAAATGTGAGAATTGCCAACGCATATGCGTCCTCTCCCTTCTTGATGTCCTTGATTCCACTTGGTATTCCTCATGGTCTTGATAAAGGTATATGACCTAGAAAGGAGGATTTTGCCTGTCCTTCGAGAAAAAATTCGTAGGACAACTAAAAAAGGGTGATGATATGGAAAGTCGTTTGAAAGAAATTTTGGATGCACGTGGAATTAAATACAGTTTTATTGCTAAAAAAGTTGGGATTGCAACATCCACAATGACTAATTTAATAAAAGGTGGACTTCCAACCTTACCTGTCGCCTATCGCATTGCACGTGTATTGGAAATGAAATTAGAAGAAATTTGGATTGAAGATGAAGAAATAGAATAATCATCATTTGGACATACTCATACTGAGGTGAATTGCATGATTTGGGCAATAGCATTGCTTGTAATTGTTTTTCTAATTGGTGCAATAACAAAAAGTCCGCACGTAACACCTGAAGAAATTAGAACCGAGCGAATCAAAAGAAGTGCAACTCGTAGCAATTTAGAAGTAATGGATCCGAGGGAATTTGAATATTTTGTAGCTGATGTCTTTCGTTCTCTTGGTTATAAAGTTCAAGTAACTTCTGGCTCTAACGATGGCGGCAAAGACATCATTCTTTATTAAGAGAATAAAATGAAATTCGTCGAGGTAAAACGCTATACGAAAAACTCCATTGGAAGACCCTTTATTCAGAAGCTTCATAGCGCAATTGTGGATGCTGATGCTGTTGGAGGATATTTCGTAACACTAAGTCATTTCAATAAGAACGCAAGACAATATGCAGCAAATAAGAACATTGAATTAATTGATGGCAACTCACTTATCGACATGCTAAATTCATAAAAATATAAAGTCCCATACTTTTGAACGGTGGTTTTTCGTTACTAACTCACGCTTTAAACAGAACTTATGTATACTTACCGTACACAACGTATGTCGGAATAGTTCGCAGGAATTTGTGAAATACTAAACGATTTAAATAAAAATCCGAAGCCAACAGTTACAGAAGATATACAAAAACAACTTAAATGAGAACTTATACATTCAATGCAAACTCAAGAAGAAGTATTAATTTCATATTACCACGATAGCTGTATATCAATATGGATACATAACTACTATCCATATTGATATACAAATTTATCTTAGCTTGAGAGGAGTTTCCGCATCACCAATCGCTTGAATCATTTCAATCTTTATGTTAATTCTGTTTGGTGATTCTATAATGTTATCAGCTGAATTACTTTCTACGTTTAAGTTGGGTCCAATAATAGTAACTAGCTCTTCGCTAATATGCAGTATAAAGCCTTTGATATGAATACCTTCTAAAAATAATACAATGTATAAATTAATTAATTGATAATCATATAGTAATTTTTTAATTTCAATTTTTATTTTTTCAATATTATTAGATGTATCTATTTGGTAATAAGATTCTTTTTGATTGAATAATAATTGCGAATTATCTTGCGATAGTATAAATTTTTTGGAGGTTAGTGAAGTATTAAAAGTATCACTTAATTTTAATAAAACCCGAGAAGATTTTTGGTTTTTTGATGATTTTGCAGAAATACCAGTGTTTTTTTTGGATCTGATTGTTTGTGTTGAGGTATCAGGTGTTTCTTGAGGTCTAATTGTTTGTGTTGAGATATCAGGTGTTTCTTGAAATCTGATTGTTTGTGTTGAGGTATCAAGTGTTTCTTGAGGTCTGATTGTTTGTGTTGAGGTATCAGGTGTTTCTTGAGATCTGA
>NZ_NJGF01000016.1:0-112711 GCF_002209985.1 Bacillus sp. K2I17 | reverse complement strand
TTCTCTTCTTCTACTCTTTGCTGCTCTTCTTGTTTACGCTTCTCTTCTTCTACTCTTTGCTGCTCTCCTTGTTTACGCTTCTCTTCTTCTGCTCTTTGTTGTTCTTCTTGTTTACGTTTTTCTTCCTCTGCTTTTTGTTGCTCTTCTTGTTTACGTTTTTCTTCCTCTACTCTTTGCTGCTCTTCTTGTTTACGCTTCTCTTCTTCTACTCTTTGTTGTTCTTCTTGCTTACGTTTTTCTTCCTCCGCTACTTTTTTATCTTCATCTATTTTTTGCTCATCTGATGCCACTTTTAATTTTTCTTCATCACCTTTACAAGCACTTAAAGACATTACACACAAACTCAAAATTACAAAAAATAACAATTTCTTTAACATTAAAAAATCCTCCTATATATACATTACAAATCAATAACTTTCATAGCATAACAAAAATATAAGCCTTTATTTGTCAAAATTTGTCGTATATTTTCATTTTCTACTAAAAGACTGACTCTATAATAAAAGCGAAGATTATTATTATATCGATTCGTACACAGAAATTACGTTCGTTTGCTAGTCAATTAGACTTAATTAATGAAACAAAGGGAAAAACCTTCATCTTATGCATAAAAGGATCTTTCGATTGAAGATCCTTTTCTATTGCACATTTAACTAAAAAAATCGGTTAACTGCATAACGCTCGTCTAACTTTCCTTGCGAAACTTAGCGGATCATCAACATCTTCAATATTAACGTAAATCAAATTTGGATCATCACATAACCACTCATTGTGTATAGACGAAACGATTATTCCTTGTTTAATAATTGTAGCAACAAATCCATTGACTTCCTTCTGCAAGAGCGCTACACGTCCTAGACATAATGCTCGTCCAGTTTTATTATCTCGTGATTCAAACGAGAAAGAAGTTGTTACTCTAAAACGTTTTCCTAAAATAGTTGCATGTATTTCATCCCGATTTATTGTTGCCACACATTTCCCACCGGCGAATCCTTCTTGACCACCGATAATTCTTGCAAACTGTTGACAAATTAATTCATCATTAAACGCCATATCTTGAATCATCCCCCCTTTTACTGTTAGGTTATGAATGAATACTTAAGTCTGAAACGGTAATGAATCTATACTATTACAAAAAAGATTATCGGAATCTAACGAAGTCTATTATATGGTAAGGCATTTTTAAAAAGCATAAAAAAAACACCCTAAGGTGCCATACTCCAACTCGAGAATCATATCTATGTATGGAAAAATTTAGAAAATAGAAGGTTCTAACTATAATTTATAAAGCTATTATGCCATGTATTACATACATATTTCCTTATTTACTGGAAGCAGAATCCCGTTATCTCACTTTCTAATCAGTCTTGTTAAAGCCATCCCAAGAAATCCAGCTCCCATTCCTATTAACCATCCAGTTTGGGCATTACCTAACATAGATCCCACTCCTCCGCCAAGAAACATGCAGCCAACGAATACTAATCCTCCAATTCCCCAATTCGGCCGTTCCATAGTTCCATCACACCCTTTCAATAAAACATATGCAATTAACTAGCCTAACTTTCTTGCATGAGATAGTTAATTATTTTGCTTATGTTTAGCACTTTCAGGGCATTCAAAAGATGCGGAGATTGAGTCATTTGAATAAATTATAGAAGGAGAATTTCATTTTTCATATTATAATAACTCATTAGTTGTAGAACAAATTCTTCTTCAACTAATGAGTTAATAGCAGTATAGAGATTTCCCACAATTTATGACTCAACCCTCGTTATCAAGTTAAGAAAAGCGAATCCCACAAAAATGAAAATTATATGCATCATTGACTACTGTTAATGAGACGTTATGTCATACAATGGAGTTAATATTAGAAAACTGTGAGGATGATTACGTTGATAAAATTTGTAATTAGTTATGCTGCAAATCTGTTTGCTTTTATTTTTGGATGGTTCTTGATTTCATATATTTCTCATCCTAGCTTTATTCACCCGAACGTTGTATTAGGATTCATTAAAACGATCGTCACTTATGGTAGTATACCGGCTCTTGTAGCCTGTCTAATTGGGGAAGTGTTATACAGGAAAATCAAACGATGTAGAGAATTTCAATTTGGAATTCCTGTATTTATAGGACTAGCAGTTATCTATACACTTATACCATTTCTTTTTCTTTTTAATTTTTCCCATTTCTTTGATTTCGTTGCACCTGTTATTATGGGGGCCTTATCTTTTTATTTAGTACGTAGAAAAATATAATTAACTTCACGAGTATGACAAAAAGAATCCTGATTAGTAAAACCACACTGTATAACCAAACAGAACTCAAAGAACGCATCAATTCTTGCGAAATAAACAAGAAAAAGAATAAAGGCTTTGAGGAAGAAAATAAGTAATTGCGTGAAAAAGGAAAGGTACAGCTTACTGATTACTTCATAAATTCATAAAAAAAGGACCGTACATATTAGACATATCTAAAATGTACGGTCCTTTTGTTTACTAGTGGTTCACCTATCTAACCTAAAGATAAGTATGTGGTCCTTTTACAATTTGAATTTCTTTTTAAGCTTCTTATATTTTCTATACGAACGTCTAACAATGTTTAACATAAAATACGGTACTTTAACAGGGAAAGGAAATTTATAAATGAAAGGCAAATAAAATATAAAATATGCCTTTTCTAGGTCTCTCCACTTACTATCTTCTTTTGTTTTTAAGAAGTCAGATACATCGACTACATATCCCCTTCCGTTTTCCATCATCACATTTTTCCCGTGAACGTCACAAGGAGTTAATCCTTGTTCTCTTGCATACTCTAAAGCTTCATTGATATCAAAGATCACCTGCTTAGGAATTTTAATGCCCTTATGAATAGCATCGTATAAGGTAATTTCTTTTAAACGTTTCAATACTATGAAATTTTCTCCTTTATATATAAGCTTCGAATAAGAAGGATGGTTTCCAATTCTTCGGTATACTTCTGACTCTTTTTCAATTCCTTCTCCTTCTCGCGCGTAAACTTTCACTACCCAATCTTTGTATTCTTGATGCATAAATACTGCGGCATAATTACCCATCCCTAAACACTTCCAAAGTCTAGGAATATCTTTAACTACTACAGGCTCGAATTCATCCTCACTTCTAATGCTTACCTCTTTTAATAATTCGTCCTTTATCAATCCCACAAAACTGTTTATACTCATCATTTCCACTCCGGTTTTGCTAAAAGGGGGCCCACCCCATTGCCATCAACCTAAGCCTTTGAGATACCCCCATACCGAAATTTCCACCTTTTTACAGTTATTTATGAGAATTCAGCTCATTTTTTCGTTTTGGGGAACAATCCATTTCTTAAGTTGATGGGTATGTGATAATGCTTCCATTTGAACAAATTTTCCTTTTCCATACCGATCATACACCTTTTGTAGTGTAATAGTATCAGCATATCCCAGTTTAAGAGGTTACTTGCAAAATATTTAGAATTTTTTTGCGATAATCCTCCAAAATTTAATACGGACTTTAAATATTTTCATTTATAATTCTCTATTTGTCTATACTTTTCATACCGCTGTTGTATAAGCTCTTCCGAGGATAATAGTATCAATTTTTTTAGAGATGATTCGATTACAGATTCAATCACTTTTGCCTGTGATTTTATATCATTTTGTGCTCCACCTTTAATTTCAGGAATGATTTCATCAATAACTCCTAAATGTTTTAAATCTTTTGCTGAAATTTTCATATGTTCGGCAGCTTCTGGAGCATACTTAGCGTCCTTCCATAGGATAGATGCTGCTCCTTCTGGCGAAATTACCGAGTACCATGAATACTCTAACATATGGATATGGTTACCGACACTAATGCCAAGAGCTCCACCACTTGATGCCTCTCCAATTACAATACAAACAATTGGCACTTTAAGTGTAGCCATTTCAAATAGATTTCGAGCTATCGCTTCAGAAATTCCACGTTCTTCAGACCCTTTCCCTGGATAGGCGCCTATTGTATCAATAAATGTAATAATAGGGCGATTAAATTTATCAGCTTGTTTCATAAGTCTTAGCGCTTTTCTATAACCTTCTGGATGTGCCATTCCAAAATTTCTTTCTATATTTTCCTTTGTATTTCTACCTCTTTGATGACCAATAACCGTAACGGGCATCCCTTTAAATTTTGCAATACCACCTATCATTGCTTTATCATCACCATATAATCGATCACCATGAAGTTCGAGAAAGTTTGTAAACAATAAAGGTATATAGTCCAATGTCGTGGGCCGGTTACGTAGCCTTGCAATTTGAACTCGTTGAAAAGGTGTAATATTAGAATAAATTTTATCTTGCATTTTATTTAAACGTTTTTCTAATACATGAATTTCTGGCGATAAATCTACATTATTTTCTTTCATAATTTTCTTTAATTCATCAAATTTCTCTTTTAATTCAATAATAGGACGTTCAAAATCCAAACTCATTTTACCCTCCAAATGTTATGATTTACCTCACTCTAATCAAAAGGCTTAGAAATAGAATCAATAAATAATTCAAAACCATCCACAACTATTTTTTGTTCTGATTCTGATAAATTATTGAGAATACTTTGATAAAATGTAATGGATTGCTCTCTTAAGCAATTAACAGTTATGTGACCTTTTTCTGTGAGGTGCAGAAAAAGTTCTCTTCTATTTTTTTCATTTACTTCACGATAAATAAGCCCCTTTTTTACTAACTTATCTACCAATCTACTTACAGTTGAAGTCTCTAATCTAAGTTTATTGGATAGTTGCCAAACAGTTAATTTTTCCACCTCTAGTTCCTCTAACGCCATCATTTGAGAAGTTGGTAAAGGTTTTTCAAATGGTCCATTGGGCAAATTTTGAGATTCAAAAACCCCAGTTATTATAATCATTTTCTTAATATCTGTTCTTAGTTTTAAGGCATCTTCTCTTTTCAAATAGGTCACCCTCCTACAACTAATGTATCATACATCAATTGTATTATACATGAATATGTTTTTTTCACAAGCTTAACGTAAGCCAATATTACAACATGGACGAGATATTTATTCTTGTTAAAATGGTATAAGTGGATTGTTTTCTACAAATGGCAGAACATCAATTATGTATCAGGGGCCTTTATGGAGTACCGCTCATCGCAATCAAGCTAAGAAAATAAAACTACCCAAAAAACGAAAATTTTGTGATAACTTGTAACAAAAAACTCATAATTTTTTGGGGGAGTTCTAAATTCTTAAGTTGATGGGTATGGACTATATATCCTATCTATACAAATATTGTCTACATAACGCATTATTATCGGTAGCAAGGACAAGGAGGCATCTTCCCCTTACAAGGGAACCCCCTTTCTTTGTTCTATCGATCTATGCATTTTTTTATACATTCCTATCCCGGCACGGTTTTAGGATTCTTTTTTGTTGTTGTATAAATAAAAAACTGTATTACATCTTGCATCCTCCTAGGTGTCACTATATATGAACACTACGTATTTGACTTTCTCAATGACCAACATTACTTAACATAGTAAAATAGTATTCGGATGCGAATCCAATGTTATTAAAATTAAAGTGGTTATCAAGTCGGAGGAAGGCACCTTAAGGTGTCTTTTCTTTTTAAAATATATAAGCGTACTATCCCTTTCCTAACAGAGGCCTCCCCTCATGCTTCCTTACAGGGAGAATAATAAGGCTTTTTTTATTTACCCAATTACCGAGCTCTCAAATGTTTTAAATAGTTATAATACATGTATTGCTTCAATAACATATGATCATTCTTAAGAATGTCATTGAAATGTACCAATAGATATTAGTGCAGTAAAATAAATTGTGTTATGATGTGAGCAAATATAAAGCTATTTAACGGAGGGATTCATATGCCGCATGTTGTATTTCGTGGAATTACTATTGAACAATTAAAACGCATAAGCAAGCCATTAGTAGAAGAGCTCGCAGAGATTTGTGAGTGTGGTACGGATAATTTTACGTTGGAACTACCAAGTTCTACGTTTGTATTCAATGGAGAAGAAATAGAAGCGTTTCCTCTTATTGAAGTGAAATGGTTCGAGCGCGGACAGGAAATTCGTGATCGATTTGCCAAGGCCATTACTACATATGTAATGGATTTTGGACTTCCAGAAGTAGAGGTTGTATTTACGGTTTTCACAGAATCGGCGTATTATATTAACGGGAAGCATTGTGCAAGTTAGAGCTATTTGAAAGGTTTTTGTACGGTTTATAAGGGGTAGAGCCACATTGCTATCAAGCTAAGAAAAGCGAATATCCAAACACAAAACATGAAAAAACTCCTAACAAATTTTGTTAGGAGTTTTTTCAAATATGCGATATTTTTTTAATCTTCACTATTGATTTCTATTGTACCTGTTCTAGCACTAACTTTTAAACTATTTAACAGATTATCAGGTGTTTTGATTTCCACTTCATATTCAAATGTAGATTGTGTTAAGTTGTCATCTTCTAATTCGAATTCTTTTTTCACATTAATAATTTCTCCTTTTGTATGAGATAAAGAAATTTCACGAACTTGTTTCTCTGTGTAGTTTTCATTCTTTTTTGCATAATTGTAACCCATACCATAATATCCCCCAACAATAGCAATACCACTTACTAAAATAGCAATTACACTTATAATTATTTTCTTTTTATGTTTTAACATTTTCATCCACTCCTTAATGATTAATCATCTATTCCGAATCTTGCTTCAAGTGCATTTTCTGCTTGCTCTAATTGATCTTCTAGTATATCGTGTTCTCTTTCTTGCGTTTCATATTGTTCAACAGTTATCGTTCCAGCACGATAATCTGCTTCAAGCTGATTATCAGATAGATCTATTTTGTCATCTAATTGATCAATTTCTTTTTTTGCTGCTAAGTACGTATTTAAGTTTTCTTCTTTTGCTCCAACTGGTTTCGTATTATTTGCCTTTTCAACGATAGATGTGACTTCATTTTTAAAATCTTGTATTTGCTTCGTATCATTCGCAGCAGGCCCTGTTTTGTGTGGTTCTTGTTGTAGTTGAGCACTTTCTTTTTGCAATGTATCATTTTCCACTTTCAGTTGTTGTACTTCTGTATTGTTATCAGCTTGAGTAGAACAAGCTGTTAAGAATAAACAAGACATTGCTCCAATCAACATCCACTTTCTCATTCTTTTTTCCTCCCTTTACATGTGCATCTTATCCTTGCCTTTATATTACTGAACAAACATTAAAGGAAGATTAATATACAAAAAAATAAAATGATATAATTAAATAGTTTCTAATCTTTCTTTAATGTTTTTGAATTATAGTGATACATATTAATAAGAAGAAAAGGAGAATGGTAATGCGAGTTCTTATTGTCGAAGATGAACAAGACTTACAAAATATATTAGTAAAACGATTAAATGTAGAACATTATAGTGTCGATGCATGTGGGAATGGCGAAGATGCCTTGGATTATATAAACATGGCTACCTACGATTTGATTGTGCTTGACATTATGATTCCCGGAATAGATGGTTTACAAGTATTACAAAGATTACGCGCGGATAATCATACAACCCCTGTTTTGCTTCTTACAGCTAAAGATTCAATTGATGATCGCGTAACAGGACTCGACTTAGGTGCGGACGATTATTTAGTAAAGCCGTTTGCTTTTGACGAACTGCTAGCAAGAATTCGAGTGTTAATGCGAAGAAATACAGGAAGCACATCTAATGTGTTTGAAATCGCTGACCTAGTGGTAGACTGCAATATGCATAAAGTAACAAGAGGAGGCCAAGTTATCACTCTTTCCAGTAAAGAATTTGCTATTTTAGAATATATGATTCGTAATAAAGAAGTTGTGCTGACACGAGATAAAATTGAACAACATGTGTGGAATTACGACTATGAAGGTGGCTCGAATATTATTGATGTTTACGTCCGCTATCTTCGTAAAAAAATTGATAGCCAGTTTGAAACGAAGTTAATTCATACAATACGAGGAACTGGTTACGTATTGCGAGTAGAATCATGAAAAGACTATCAATTAAAATGAAAGTAACCCTGTGGTATACAGGGCTAATTGTAATTATTATGGCACTCGTGTTAGCTTTTATTTTAACTTCTTCAGATAAAGTTTTGCTTTTTAATATGAAAGATCAATTGAAGAGCACAGTAAAAGAAAGCATGGAAGATATTGAATATAATCATGGACAATTAAAGATGGACGATGATTTTGAACCCTTAGAAGATGGAGTAAATATCATCATTTATAGTAAACAAGGCGAGATGCTGGCAGGAAATAGTCCAACAAGCTTTAATAAAAAGATATCGCTTAAATCCGATGAAATACAAACCATTAAAGACGGTAATAAAGAATGGATTGTATATGATTTTCTCCACAATGCAGGCGGCGATGAGCAAGTCTGGATTCGTGGAATAATGACTATGAGCCAATTATCATCAACGATGAATACGCTTATTGTGGTAACACTCATCTCATTTCCATTACTTATTCTCATTTCCGCAGTGGGAGGATATTTTATTACGCAAAGAGCGTTTCGACCTGTGCAACAAATGAGTGATTCAGCTAGTAAAATTGGTGATGGTAAAGATCTTTCGAAGAGAATTAATTTACAAGGTTCACCGAAAGACGAAATGTATCATTTAGCACAAACCTTTGACAAAATGTTTGAGCGATTGGAGACATCATTCGAAAGTGAAAAACAATTTACATCTGACGCATCTCATGAATTAAGAACGCCAACATCTGTTATTATTTCACAATGCGAATACGCTTTATCACTGAGGAATAATTCGAAAGAAATGGAAGAATCGTTAGAAGTAATTTTAAAGCAATCACGTAAAATGTCCGCGCTAATCTCACAACTCTTATTATTAGCAAGAGCTGACCAAGGAAAGCATAATACTTTCCAATTTGAATGTATCAATATGAGTGAATTAACGGAAATCGTTGTAGAAGAGCTTTCATTAATGGTTCAAGAAGCTTCGATTGATATAACAACTCATATAGAGGAAGACCTGTTTATGAAAGCAGATCAAACATTGATGATGCGTTTATTAATGAATTTACTAACGAATGCGATTGCTTATAGCAAAGCGAACGGCACTGTGCATATGCAACTGTTCCGTGATGAAACCAACATAATAGGTAAAGTCTCCGATAATGGCATAGGCATCAGCGAGCAACATATTACGAAAATATGGGACCGCTTCTATCGAGTTGACGCAGCACGAACATCTTCAAGCACCGGAAACACAGGTTTAGGATTGTCGATGGTAAAATGGATTGTCGAACTACACGGAGGAGAAATTACAGTTGAAAGTAAATTAGGAGAAGGCAGTACGTTTACATTTAAACTACCAATGGAAAAACAAGCATAATTTATGCGCATCTGTAGCTTCCAAATAAAGATTGATTCAAAAGCTCTCTTCAATATTTATGTAAAAATAATTGACACATTTTAAACAACATCGATTTTATCATTTTGGACAACCTTTTCTGTTAAGTTGATATACATGTAGAAAAAACTATAGAAATAAAACCCCAGAAATCCAAAGGTCTCTGGGGCTTCATTATATATTTAGCTCTTTTTGCTTTTTGTTTTGTTTATGTTTATACAGCAATTTTCGGCTTATGAGAGAAATCAGTAATAAGATCAGTACTAGTGCGAAAAGTTGCATAAATGATAAATTAAAATATTTAGCACCTGTAACGATTAACAGTGTAGAAATCGTACCTTTTACAATGAAAAAAATAATGATCCATAATCCGCCTTTTTTCCAGTTCATTTTTATATTACCCTTTCCTACGTTTAAATTCTTTAATGGGACACCTTATTAAAAATCTATTATATTAATAAAAAAGTCATGTCTAATTAAATGCAATGATTCTATAATAAGTGAAAATGATATTCAATGTCAATTTTATTGACTATTTGAATACCTGTTTCTTCATCTCAATCTCTTTCTACTTTGTTTCTTATAAGCAATGAACTCTTGTTTTCAAACAAAAAAACCTCTTGAATTTGCATGCGAATTCAAGAGGTTTTTTTTCATATACATCAAGTAAGATTTCTTGCTTTGTTTATTCGTTTATGGTCTTAATACATAGCTATTAGTAAACAATAACTGGGTCATACGTGTTCAAACTATCATATACAGTTTTTGCAACGTTAGGAAGAAGGTTTACACACCCGCCTGATCCTCCTGTTAAATAAGCATTATTTCCCCAGTCTTTTCGCCAGCCTGCATCATGGAATCCTTGACCGCTATTTGTGAATGGAACCCAGTAATCTACTTTCACTGCATAATCAGCTTTACCTACTGCGCTTCCTTTAAGCGTGTATGGTGTTCGTTTATATAGAACGTACCACACACCTGGTGATGTATCTTCACTCGTGCTATGTTTACCCGTTACTACATTGGTTGTGACAACTAATTTCCCATCTTTATAAATCCAAATTTGTTGATCTGCAATAGAAACTTCTGCATATGTGTCTCCAATGCCATTATTCGATGTTGTTTTATAGCCGATCCCTTCCTTCTCCCAACCATTCCCGTGAATATTAGAAGCAGAAAGCGATTTCTCGCCTTTCTCAAAGGCTTGTTGAACTTGTTTTGTTTCTTTTTCCACATCTAGTGCCCAGCCGTATCCTTGTCCCTTTACTGAAATAACCGAGCCAGAATGTGTTTTAAAAGCAAAGTCTTTATGTAATGTAGATTTAGCCTTATTAATTTCAGCAACCTTATTCTTAATGTCGCTCGCATCGATTTTTACTTTCATATCCTTTGACATAGTAGCATTTTGAATTAGATCTTTCGCTTTTAATGAATACACTTCATCCTGCACTTTATAATCAACAGACTGCGTAAGAAGATTTTGTAATGCTTTCTCTTCTTTTTTGATGATTGGATCGTCTTCTTTAATAGGCTGTATGTATGCAGACTTCAGATGAATTTCGCTTTTATGCTTCTGCTTGTCGTAATCTTTTAGTAGATTTGTAACGTCATACTGTTTTCCATCAACGCTCTTCGAAATTACAACTTTCCCTTGTTCAAGCTTCGCCATAGCATCTTGAGGTGCTTTTAATTTTTCATTCATAGAAACGAGCTTTTCTTCTACAAGTTTTTTCATCGTTTCACTACGATACTGATCCGCTTTTTCCGGTAGCAATGAATAATCTTTTTCCTTTGCAGAAGGGAAAAATGTCCACTGACTTTTTAATAGTTTCTTAACTTGTGGCAAATCTTTTTCCGTCAGTTCCGTTTTTGTATCTTGTTCATCTAAAATTTCTTGTTGATCAATATAGACTTTATTTGCTAGCCCAGACGTTTTTAATTTCTGTATTGCCTGATCAGCGCTCAAACCACCGACTTTTGTATCGTTAATCGTAACATTCGAATTGAAGTGAGTTGCTTGATAATAACTCATTCCTCCAATAAGAAGTGCAATTAAACCGCCACCCGCTGCGATAAGCTTCCAATTTGTAAAGCGTTTTTTTGATCTTACCCGTTTTTTCTCAACTTCTTCAACAGATTCATTTACTGTATTGTTGTTCATTAATCTTTCCCCCGTATACATTAACGTCAATCGATTTTAAACCAAAACCATTGAATAGTGTACCTTATTTTTCCTGAAATTTCATTATTTTTAACAGATTTCATCTCATTTAATCGATTAAAGTTAGATTTTTTAATAGACAGATACATTAAGATGATAGATAAAGTGAAAAAAAGGACCATATCAATCGAGCTACTACGGGTCCCTCGCATTCGCCGAATTTTGAAGGGCGACACTACTTAACTTGGTAAAATAATTTCCGGATGGTTCAAATCAGAGGAAGGCACCATAGAATGTCTATTATTTATGAAAAATATCCACAAAAAAAGGACTACATGTAGACTCTTTTTTGTGAATATTTTAATGTCGCATTTTTTATAAATTCAAATGCAAACTATGCTTCCCGCTTTTCACCAGGTTTCACAACCTCTACTATCAGCCTAACGAATTTCACCTTATGACCTTTATCATCAACAATTTCAAGTTTCTTAAAACTATTAAATATGTTTGTACCACGCTTTGTTGATACGTTTAATCTTTACAGATGTTGAAGTTTTAGACTCATTCTTTGGTGTAATCCTATTATTAGAACATCCTGCAATGGTGAGACAGCATGTAGCCAATAAAACTAATAATATTAACTTCTTCAAATAGCCACTCCTATATAAGGAAAATATTATATTGAGAAAATTAAACATAACATCGAATCTTTGTAAAAACAATATATTTCCTAGCATTATTATTCAATGGCGGATTAATGGACACCTTAATGTTCATTAATCTGCTTATAAGCGGAGAACCTCATGCTCATCAAGTCAATGTCCAATTTCCATTTTATCCGATTCTCAATATTTATTCCAATATAAAAAGATAGCTATTTTTGTTGAATACTAATTATCTCCAAAATGAACAATACGAGCTGAGTTCCTATAACCCTATATACGTTTATTCAACTAGTTTCTCCCCTGTAACAATCTGAAACAAAGTGGCTGCATGTTTCCCTTCTAATTGAGCGTACCGATTTTCCCCCGTCTTGATTTCTATTTTATCCTTATTAGGGCTTACCCAAATTTGATACGACACAGCTTTCGCCTCTATTTTCGGATTTTTAAATTGAAAAATAAAGTGATAATCAGCTGGACGAGACATTTCCACTTTTTTATTTTCAAAAGTAATATCATTTAATATTTTCTTTACTTGCAACACTTCATTATTATCTTTCACTACCTTAAGATCTTCATATTCATTATCACCAATATGTTTTTGCACTTGGATTCTTTGATCTTCATTGCCTGATATATTTGAACAGCCGGTTATTATGAGTATACAGATCGCAATAAAGACTAGAGACCAATTTCTAATTTTCATATTCATACCCTCTTTTCAATACAAAATATTTTAATTTGTAAAATAAAGGTAATTAATTTAAACTTAAAAATATACATAATAAAG
The DNA here is from genome assembly GCF_002209985.1 of Bacillus sp. K2I17. Lineage (NCBI taxonomy): Bacteria > Bacillati > Bacillota > Bacilli > Caryophanales > Bacillaceae > Bacillus > Bacillus sp. K2I17. The sequence goes on along the minus strand of NZ_NJGF01000016.1, from coordinate 99,684 downwards.
AGAAAGGAGTATCGTTCCATGCAGTTACAAACATACACTTGGAAAAGTTATACGTTTCTCATTGTAAGTATATTCGTTACTATTAATCTCTTTCTCTTCTCACCTATTTTAGACAGAGTTGGAGTAGAATATGTTGTACCTTTCGCCTATTTCATATTAGCTTCTGCTGTTATAGCAATAATATTAGCAGTTATCTCTTTTTGTAGCCGATCTGAGAAGAAAATTTTAGCCATTATCGGTTTATGTTTTACTCTATTTAACACAGTAATTATTTTATTTTTCCTTTGGTTTGGTTACCATTTCACTTAAGTGAAATATAAATAAACTCCATAAGCCACAAATAAAATTAGTAACATAGAAATGCTAAGTACCGTATATATGGTCCATTTTGCATTTGTACTCATATACTCCCCCTTCTCACTTCATAATAATTCCATTATATAACAAAAAAGCATTGGATACCCAATGCTTTTCACACTTACGCAAATAAAGACGTATTCGCATATAACGCTGGTGAACCACCTGAATGTACGAATAAAATGTTGTCTTCTTTATTAAATGTACCTTTTTTAATTAAGTCGATTAGTCCCGCTACTGCTTTACCTGTATATACTGGATCGAGTAAAATACCTTCAGTTTTCGCAAGTAATTGAACTGCTTCCACCATTTCTGGTGTTGGTAACGCGTAACCTGGTCCTACATATTCATCAAAGCATGTAACAGTTTCGCGCGGGATAAAGTTCGGAATACCAACGTGAGCTGACGTTTCCTCTACAAGTTTTGCTACTTTCTCTTCTTGTTCTGCTTTTCCTCTACTTACGTTGATTCCGATTACAGGAATGTGACTTTGTGTTCCAGCAAAACCAGTAATTAAACCAGCGTGCATACCAGCACTACCACTTACGCAAACAACTGTACTGAAATCAATTCCTTGGTCAAATGATTGTGCCATAATTTCTTGCGCACAAGCAACGTATCCCATTGCACCAGTAGGATTTGATCCACCAACTGGTATTACATATGGTGTATTACCTTTTTCACTTACTTCTTTCGCTACTTTATGCATCTCTTCCATAAGATCTGCTCCGTTTGGTACAACAATTACATTTTCAGCACCTAGTAAATGATATAAGAAATAGTTTCCGTTAAAGTCTGGCTTCTCTTCTGGCTCAAGCCCTTCTTCTAATACAAGGATACATTTCATTTTTTCTTTTACCGCAGCTGCCAGTGTTAGACGGCAATGATTTGACTGAATACCACCAGCTGTAATTAACGTATCTGCACCTTTTGCCTGTGCATCTGCAACTAGAAACTCTAACTTTCTCGTCTTATTACCACCAGCTGTTAAACCAAGTAAATCATCTCGTTTAAAATAAATAGTCGGCCCACCAAGTGCTTCAGAAAAATTGTTTAATTTTTCAATTGGAGTATATGACTCTGTATATTTTTTTCTCGGGAATTTAGCTAAATTCATTAATAACGCTCCTTTTGTACTTCTTTCACAATGTATGTAACGATACTATTATTACATGTAAAAATGATGAAGTCATCTTTCTGGGTGAAAAATGTGTTGGAATTCGGTTTTTGTGAATGGAATTGTATTAAGGATTTTAACTTTATTGCGGTACATGAAATTTATATCGGCGATTTTTCAAATATATCGACTTACCGACAAGAACAGACAACATAGAAAGACCCACTCGATGAAAAGTGGGCCCTCTTCCAATCACTTATTTGCCGAAAATCGAAGAAGCTGTGTTAATCCTGGCTCTAAATTCATTTCGCCTTTATGACGTACGTGTACAATTTTGTCCCCATCAAATTTTGGTGGGTTTCCTAGATTATACGTATTCCACTCACTCGTTCCTTCTACAGAGTACTCCATATATTCCGTTGCACCGACAATTACATTTTTACTATCGTCAGCTGTTATATTTGGTGCCATTTGTGCGACTTTCGCATCACTAATTAATAGCTTCTTTATATCCTTATCACGTTTATAATCGTAAGCTGTTACCATTACATCGTTACCATATGCTTTCACTTGTAATCCTTGTTTAAATGAATATCCATCTGGAGCAGTCTTCTCTCCGCCATTTGGTCCAGCTGACATCCAGCCTGTTTCAATCCCACCCGTATTTACAACTGTAAATCCTTTTTCATCTCCGTCTGCAATTTTCTTTTTACCAGCCCAGTCTGGTAAGTTTAAATCCCAATGCGTATGACTCGTGAAGAAAACAACTTGCGGATAGTCTTTTAATATATCGTACAATTTATCCACGTTTATATAGTCATTTAAATACGGTGATTGTCTCGATCCAGATACTGTATCAGGTAAAACGTGATGAGAGAAAATGAAGATTGGCTTATTTTTATCTTTTTGACTATATTCTTCTAAATTTTGTTTTAACCAACCTAGTTGCTCATCACTCATAAATACTTCATCCCACATTTTTGAATCGTGGTATTTCATATATTTTTCAGTTCCTAAAAATAAAAGCGGATAACCGTCTAATTCTTTTTTATGATATACCTTTTCTTGCCCACTAAATTGTAAGTAGCGGTTAAATAGCGTTTCTTCCGTTACACCATTTGGCCATGTACTTTGAGATAGCTTCCCATCAGCTGTCCATTTACCAGCATAAAACTCATGATTCCCAACAGTTGACCATACATTCTCTGGATGCTTATTTTTGTTTAACACACGCTTCACATCATCGTATTGTGACTGTTGTCCAGTTGGCGTTATATCCCCATTCATAATAAGCGCTCTAGAAAGTGGCGTCACTTTGTTCATATCTTTTAACACATGATCAAAGTCTCCTAAATCCCCTTGAATGTCACTAATAACATTAAAAGTTGTAGCTGATTTTCGGGTTTGCTCTTTCCCTTCCGCATGTGCTGAAAATGTCGGTAATAATGCCGCCATAACAGCTAACGAAGCAACTGCCTTTTTCATACAAATTCTCCCCCTAATAATAGAATGTATAAACTGACATGTTCTGCTTGCTCTTAGATGCTTGTCCAATTCACATTATAGGGAGGGATTGTAAAGATAGATGACGTTAAAAGTTAAGTGTTTTTTAAGAGATTTTGTCGTTTTTTGCAAACCACAATTAGCGATTTACGTCAATCTAGCTTTCTAGCTTTTAACATTACATACATGTAAATTTTGATGTTAAATCTTTTCGTTTCATACGTTGTTTTTTATTACTTCTAATTTTCGGGAAAAATCCACTAATTAATAATGTTATAATCCATACCATTATTAGAATAAAATTTATTGTATTACCGGAATTCAAGCTGAAAACTCTCCAAAAATAGGCAGCACAAAAAACGAGGATAGCAGTACTAATAAGTAAAAATGTCCTAACTACTAATCCGATGTAGGATCTCTTCTCTTGCTTAAAAATGAAAGTTCTTCTACCTTTGTACAATCTAATCACAAATAGCAGCAAATATAAACCAAGTGTGGCTCCAATAACAATTGATGTAATAGAGTTGTTTTTTCTCTGCTCAGCTAGAGAGAAGTAACTTTCAGGTAATTTTCCAGTTTCATATTCAATCCATGCGTGGTAAATATCCTGTCGTAAGTCTATACCACCTTCACTATTCGTGAGGATTACCAATCCATCCTTTGTATTAGGAATGAAACCATAAAAAGAATGCCACCCTCGATTATCACCAGAATGATAAATTAATTTCCATTGATTAGATAGTTTTTTTTCAAATATACCTAAACCATTCTCCCCTAATACCGGCTTTTGCATTTCCGTAACACGTTCACTTTTGATGACACCATTCCCTTTATTATGTGCATCCATGCTTGCAAGTATCAATGTCATCATATCGGTAACATTTGTCTTAAGACCTGCAGCAGCCTGTTCGGTAAATTGGTAACTAGGGAGCTCCTCTCCAAAATATCCATAAGCTTTCGAAAGGTTATGGTTTTCAGGACGTTGTAAGAATGAACTAGATTTCATTCCTAAAGGTTTCATAATTTGTTCTTCCATATAACGATCAAACGGTATTCCGGTAACCTCTTCAATTACAAGTTGTAAAATTGTATATCCGCCACCAGAGTAAATTGTTTCTGAACCTGGTTTATTGGTAACCTCCACTGGTTCATTAAGCCATCCTTTTCCAGACAGAGACTCCTCAATAGAGTCAAGATGTTTCCCTGGTGTAACCCCGAGGTATCCTTTATGTGCAGACAGCCCTGCTGTATGGCTTAACAATCTTCTTATTGTGACTTCATTATTATTAAACTCTGAATTAGGTAATTTCCATTTGGTCAGATATTTTCCAACGGGATCATCTAGTGATAAATGCCCTTCATCTACAAGATGTAGGATTCCCCACGCTGTAAGGTTTTTAGATATGGAACCAGCTTGAAACAATGTATCGTCACTCACCGCTTTTTTTGTCTTTTTGTCTACATAACCGTAGTTAAGTGTATAAGCAATACGCCCCTCATGTACAATCCCTATTGCAACCCCTGGTACCTCATAATTCTCTTGCCATTTTGGTACCTGTTCATCCAGCTTTTTTTTGAAATCCTCTATACTCCTATCAGTCAACGTGCCCGATTCTGCCCTCACCACATTTGTAAACCATGCTTCATTCGTAATAAATATGTAAATCATTAAACATAAAATACTTTTGCATATTATCGATGCTTTTTGTCTATTCTTCATTTGCTCCACCTTTTTTTCAGAATATTCTATCCATCAATCAGAGTATCCCATTCTAATATCCTGTTCTATCGATTTTTATTACTTAACCTTACAAAATTGTAATAAAAATCAAAGATCTACTATTGTCCTTTATCTGAGGGCAATGAAATTCATTAACAAGATTGATATGAAGTTATATCTATTGTTTCAGTTAAGGCCCCTAAAATACTAGTTTGGTTAATCAAATAGATATATTCCAAACTACAAAAATTTATAATAGAGAAGGTGGATTTTAGTTTTAATTAGAATTTGACCAAAGTATTGCTGCAAATATTTATTCTATAAAAAGAAGAACCCCACACATTTTGATTAAAACTTCAAAGTATCTCTAGATACATCTAAAAATTTAGCAACTTGTCCAATTGTGTACATTATGTTCTCCTTTATCATTGCTACTTAATTTATTACATTCATACTTCATATTCTTTACATTATCGAATTTCTCTTCCTATTAATACCTCCTTGTTCTCCCCCAAAAAAAGACACAGAGATTTCTCCCCATGCCTACTAATTCCTACTTCTTCACCGCATGCACATAATGCACCGTCTCAAAAGCTTTTAAATAATCGTTTCGTCCTTCAAAATATAATGTATGAATATCCTCTGGTGATAAGTGCTCATAAATGAGTAAGCCTACCTTCTCTAACAGTGCTTCCATTTCAGCATAAGAAAAACACGATTTCATCGGTTCTCCGCCTACTGCAGCCATTTTTACCATATTTTCCACTCGATTGGACAATCCTTTTTCCGTAAATAAGTTTTCATCCGGATAATCGAATACGATAGAGCTCCCCACTGGAACCATCTCGAATAAATTTTCTATTAAACTAGAAAGCTCCTCTTTCGTTAAATAGTACGTAACACCTAATAGGCTAAAGAAAGTCTTTTTATTTTCAAATCCTTCATTCCGTAACTGTTCACTGGAAAACCCTTTCGTGAAATCCATCGAAACAAAATGAAGGTTGTTTGGAGTTTCAAGTACTGCTTCTTTTATTCTCCCCCTCTTAAACCTTTGTGTAGAAGGATGATCTACTTCAAATATTTCTATTTCATTCTCTAATTCTCGGTGTCTAAAGCTGAACGTATCTAAGCCTGCACCGAGTATGACGTATTGTTTTGCGCCTAATGTAATTTCATGTAGCAATACTCTTTCACAATATGCCGCACGTGCCAAAGGTGTTGGTGATAATTGAACTTGTGTAATCCATTTTAATATTTCTTGTGGATTGTCTTGAAACTTTTGTGCAATGTCTGTATTGAAAAAATGGATTCCTTGGACCATATTTGTTTCAATATCGTTACGTTCTTTTTTTGAAATGAAATCTTTAGCTACATAATCATCAAAGATTTTAGGACTATCAAATTCACTATGGTACGCCCTTCCGAAAGCTGATACTAGCGACGTTACACTCGCTTCACCTTTTTTCACGCACATACACTCCTTCATTTTCACAACAAAAATAGGGTTCCCCTGGCCAGGAGAACCCTATTATACACTTTATTTTTATATTGGTAAATTATAGCATAAATAAGTTTTTTTGTCAAGTTTTCAGCCTACTACTACTCCGACATTTTGTATATTCTCTAGCAGGAAAATTGTCAATTCACATCGAATGTCCCAAATGATAACAATACATATGGAGGCCAATATGAAACGATTAGTGATCATTACAGTAGGAAAAACACACAGCGGAAAAACTACATTTGCTAAAGAACTAGAAAAAGAGTTACCCCACGCTTTCGTTATGGATCAAGATAACCAAGCTGAATTCATTAACACGCATTATGAAAAATTACAGCCGGGCGAAGGCCCAAATACATTTAAACACGGTCTTTCGAAATTCATTGTTGATTATGCAAAAGAACATACAAGTTTACATCTTATTATTTGCAACTCAAATAGAAGCCGAAACGGCCGGATGTATTTGCTAAATGAATTGTTTCAGAAAGAGGAATATGTACGTATACTCGTTCATTTTGACATTCCAAATGATGTACTTTACGAAAGAGTAGCTCGAAGCACGCGAAGTACCAATATTTTTAGAGGTGATTATTGTAGTTTCAAAGAAGTACTCGATCGACAACAGTCTGAATCACTTCACGAAGATGTGGTAAATCCTATAGAAAACGAGGCTGATTATTTGTTTGTTATTCGTAATCGTAAGGATGTAAACTCTACTATAGAAGAAATTGTTCATCTAGCTAAAGATCTCTCCCCTACCCAAAAATAATAGACTATAAGCATTACATAATGATAGATTATTATGCAAATACTTCCTCTAGACATCCTACATGGTATATAATGATAAGATAATCTACTTCTATATGCTCAATTCTACACAAAACAACTCATGCATATGAAAGAAAAGAGGTACAAAAATATGAAAACAAAACAAACAATCGCTGCGTCTACACTAGCTTTAGCAATGATTGCTGGCGCAAATTCTGCTCATGCGGAAGTAACTGATGCTACTCCTCAGCAAAGTACAGGAGATCGATTAGCTGAAATTAAGCAACATAGACAAGAATTAGATGCGAAATTACAGCAGCACAAAGAAAACGTGGATCAAAAGTTGAATGAACTTAACCAAGTTAAGGAAAATGTTGACACGAAGGTTAATGAACTACATGAGCGTAAACAAGTTGCTGATGAAAAAATTAACGAAATAAAACAACGTAAAGAAGAGCTAGATGCAAAACTTCAGCAAGACAAGCAAATCGCCGAAGATAAAATCGCTGAAATAAAAGAGCATAAAAAACAAGTAGAAGAAAAAGTTGCTGAAGTGAAAGAACATAAGCAAAATATCGATAATAAAGTGAATGAGATTAAAGAACATAAACAAACTGTCGATGAAAAAGTGAATGAAATGAAGCAACATAAAGAGAACATCGATCAAAAGGTTAATGAACTTAAGGAAGTAAAAAAACAGGTAGATGAAAAATTAGCTGAGTTAAAGAAAGCAAAACAAACTGCTGAGGACAAACTTGCTGAGTTAAAAGAAAATAAGCCGCATACTGGAAATACGTTAGAGGAACTTAAGAAAATTAAAGGCAATTTAGATAGTCTTTCCGCTAACTTAGAACTAGCGAAACAAGATGTAAAAAACAAACTAGCTGAATTACAAAAAGCTAGAGAAGATTTACTAAATAAAATTAACGAAATTAAACAAGCGAAACAAACTGTTTCAGATGATTTAACAAAGAAAAAACAAGACTTAGATATTAAAATTAACGACTTTAAGCATACTGAGAAAAAAATTGAGGACAAATTAGCTGAGGTACATACAACGAAGCAAAATGTAGATAACAAAATTAATGAAGTATCTCAATCAAAACAAACAGAAACAAAGACTGGTACTACAAACACAAACAATAACGCTAGAGAACTTCCTAACGCTGGTAGTGAGCAATCAAACAATATGGCTTTAGGTATGTTATCTGTATTAGGCGGCGTTTTATTAATTACACGAAATAAAATTAAAGCGTTATTCTCAAAATAAAGCAATTATACAAAAGACAACCGCACACTTGTGCGATTGTCTTTTTTCTTTATATTAACTTCCCATCTCTTAGCGTCAATATACGATCACATACATCAAGCATTCTTTCATCATGCGTAATCATAATTGCTGCTTTTTGGCTCTCTTTCACTTCACGTTTCATCATTTCTACAACTTCACGTGCGCGTTTTGAATCTAAGCTTGCTGTTGGTTCATCCGCTAATATTAAATCTGGGTTGTTCATGAACGCGCGAGCGATTGCTACCCTTTGTTTTTCCCCGCCAGATAGTTGATTTGGATAATGACTTTTTCTTTCTCCTAATCCAAATGCCGCTAATAAATGATCCGCACGCTTTTCTGAGTCTTGTTTGTTTTCTTTTTTAAGCTTTGCAATGTAAAGCAATTGTTCTTTTACATTTAGATATGGAACAAGATTTGCAAACTGGAAAATGAAGCCGATTTTTTTCAAACGAATGTCTGTCATTTCCTTTTCTGATAGCTTCGTAATATTTTGCTCACGAATGTAAATATCCCCTTTTGATGGTGATAATAACGCACCCGCGATTGATAATAACGTACTTTTCCCTGATCCAGAAGGACCGACGATTCCGATAAATTCTCCAGCTTTCACATTAAGCGACATCGGATGAAGGGCTGTTACTTCCGTATTCCCTTCTCCGTACACTTTACTTACTTTGTCTAATTTTAATAATGAAGTCATTACATCCCGCCTCCAATTGCTTCTAATGCATCAACTTTTAATACTTGGTATAACGAAATAAGTGTTCCTAAAATACTAATTACGATGAAGATTGCTGCATATTGTGCAATCATCGGTGTTGTTAATAAGAACGGCATACCCGCTGGTAAAATTTGTTCTAATCCTTGTACAAGAACAATACTGATTACCATCGCAACGACTGATAAGAATAACGCCTGCACGACTAAGCTATTTGCTAAATAAGAGTTCTTTGTACCGATTGCTTTTAATACACCTAATTGCTGTGTTTTTTGCAATGTAATGACGTAGAAGAATACACCGATTAGTAACGCAGCGATAACAAGTAAGAATGCAATGATCATCGTTAATGTTCCTTGCTCTTCTTTAAATCCTGGAATGCTTTGCAGTACTTCTTTTTTGTCGATAACATGTGCATTTTTAATTTCTTTATCTGTATTCAGTGCAATTGCACTATAATCTTTTTGGTTTGGTTGTGAAATAGATCCCCATACGTCTTCATTTACATAAACGACTGGTGTATGGCTAAACATTTGATCTTTCGTAAATCCAACGATTGTAAATTCTTTCTTTGAAACAGGATCAATAATTGTATCCCCAATATCGATTCCTTTTTCTTTAATAGATTCATCAGCAACCATTTCGTTATTTGCTGTGCCTAATTTCTCACCTTTTACAATGTTCGGTTCTAAAAATGAATCACGTTCACTTGAGAAAATAGCAACATCCACTTTTTTCGAACTATCTTTCTTTTCATACGTTGAAACTTTCACACGAAACGGAACGGCCTCTTTGTCGCCTACTTGATTGACTACGTTATCTACATCTTCTTTCTTAATTTGTGAACGAAGTAATTTATTTTCCGCATCATCTGCTAAAACGAACTTATTTGCCTCCATATTTTGAATCGATGAAGCATTATCATATGATAATCCATTTGCTAATCCTGAAATAACAAGAACTAAAAATGATAATAACACCATAATCAGTCCGATTAATCCATATCGTAATTTTGATTGTTTTAATTCACGCAGAGCTAAAAACATTTCGCTCGCTCCTTCCTCTTTCTTTCTATGCACTTATCATAAAAAAGAAATATGAACGGAATATGAACAGAAGATTACAGAGGAGAAGATTTAATTTTCGGAAAGTATTGAAAATAATCAGAATCCTTGATACAATTCAGTCAAATAATCTTGACCGAGTAATTTTATTTGAGGAGTTGATCTTGTTGAAACCCATGTTAACACTAACTACTTATAGCCAACTAAAAGCAATAAGCGATCCACTTCGTGTCGAAATGATGATGCGTCTATGCGAACGTCCTTATACAGGACAATTACTATCTGATAAATTCGGCATTCCAAGGGCTAAAATTCATTATCATTTAAAAGAATTAGAAAAGAATGGTTTTATAGAAATTGTTTATACAGAAGAAAAGAATGGCATCATTCAAAAGTTTTATCAATCCGTCGCTAGAGGCTTCACCCCTGCCGCGGACCTATTACCTCATTTAGAAATATTAAGCGAATCAGGTCGCCAAATCTTTTTACAAATGACAGAAAGAACGAAAAGCCATATTCTCGCTGCACCAGAAGAAGCTTTTACACTACGAAAAGTAAGCGAAGACCCAGCAGAGTGGAATTACGTTTCATCTTGCTGGGAGTTTGATGCCACGCCAGAACAATTTCAAGTGTGGGTGAAAAAATTTCATGAATTAATGGCTGAATTAAATGATATCGCAAAAGACGCAGATAAAGATCCAAATAGTAAATCTTATTACATTTCTACTACTGCACTACAAATCGATGAAAAAGCAATGCAGCGCTTTGTGAAAAAAGAAGAAAAATCGTAATACGATTTTTTTTACATAGACGGTCAAATTTATTTTACCGAATAATTTTTTTATAAAGGAGTAGATTAAATGGACATATTAAAAAACCGAAATTTCCTCTTACTTTTTTTAGGGAGAATTTTTACAAACATAGGAGATAGCTTATATTATGTAGCTGCGATGTGGCTCGTATATAAGCTGAGTGGTAATCCTTTTTATTCTGGATTGGCTGGTTTCCTTACATTATTACCTTCTGCATTACAATTCCTTACCGGCCCATTCGTTGATAGATGGGCAATAAAAAACACCCTCGTCATTACACAAGTTTTGCAATGCATGCTTATTTTAATCATTCCTATTACACACTACTTCGATCTATTAACAGTTCAACTACTACTCATCATCATGCCCATCGTAGCCTTTATCGAACAATTCGCCTATCCCGCACAATCAAAAGCTTTACCACTTCTACTTCATAAAACACAACTATTAAAAGGAAATTCACTCTTTTCATTTGCGTATCAAGGCATTGATTTAATTTGCACGACGCTTTCTGGCATATTAGTAGCACTACTTGGCGCAATCACTTTATATGTAATTGACTCTATTACATTCGCGATTACTGCCCTTTTGTTCTTTTCATTGAAAATGCCAAAGCAAGCAGAAACCAATACATCACTTTCAACTAAACAATATTTCACTGATTTAAAAGAAGGTTTTTCGATCGTCTTCCGTTCATTAATGGGCGTATTCTTAATCGGTTCAGTAGTCGCTAATTTTTCAATCGGTATGACGATGGCGATACTCCCTTCTTTCGCCGATTCTTTAGGAGGCGTGAAATCATATGGCTTCTTCTTAGCCGCTATATCAGCCGGCAGTTTAATTGGAGCATTATTCAGTTCATGGGTTGGTAAACGTAATGTTGGCCGTGTCTCTATTATTGGCTTTGCGACTGGTGCTATCTTTTGGTTTCTCTCCACGATCGTACCGTTTCAGTGGTTGTCTATTCTCTTATTCGGTCTAGCCTGGATTCCAATTGGTGCAACCAACATATTATTTGCGACAATTAGTCAAATTGTAATTCCAAATCAGTATATTGGACGCATAAACTCAGTCATGCGAAGTATGGGCACAATTGCTATGCCGTTCGGTTCTTTAATTGGTGGATATGCTGCAAATGTATTTAGTAGCCAACTCATTTTCGCGTTCGCTAGCATCGGGATTTTATTTATTTCTTTCGTATGGCTACTTCATCCAAAGTTACGGGCTTTGCCGAAAGCTGATGAAATTACAGCGGATACTTTTGAAGTTCGATTTAAAGTAGAGCCCGGGAAAGATGCGGCTTTATAGCAGAAAGAAAACATTATCTAATCCGTAATGTGTAAAGATAATAAATTTATTTAATTTTATAAGTTCAAACAAGTATAACCCCGTTCTAAATATAAGACGGGGTTAAAAATATAGTTATTTCATTTTGTATGTAAGATACTTCACTTCACTAAAAAATATAACAATAAAGTTATTTAAAAACCTAAGCTTCATTCCACAATAGCGCCCAATTGTGGAAAATCAAGATGATGATTTTGACTGTTTCCTTTTTCTTTTTGACTAAGTACTGGTTTAAAAACGGAACCATTTAAAGGAGATTGATGCTTGAGTAACTCTGTTTTATTTTGAATATAGGTAAAGTCCAAAATCTTGCATAACAGAGGTTTGCCCCATTTGCCGCAACATGGTAGCTATATTGCCACGGTGATAAGAACCATGGGTGACAACGTGAAGTACTGATTCAGAAATAGAAGTTTCAAGCACCCCAGCATATGGGTTGTTCACCACTATCAACTTATCAATATCTTCTTGACTGTTTAAAAGGGCTTTGTTTCGTTCGGATAAGTCTTGAAATATTTTTTTCATTTCCTCAATATTTTTCGTTTCCACCTGTTCTCTCAATTGGTTCGTAGACACCATTGCTTCATTCATACTTTTACCTAAGATAATGTCAAACCATGCGTAATCTGTAAGGTAAATGTGCGACAACACCTTTGATACCGAAGAAAAACCACTCTGAATTTCCTTATGATAAATGTCCTGTGGTAGTTCTTTTAAACGATCAATTATCACTCCATTTGCCCATACGTGGTATTTGTACATTATTAATGCGGGGTGTGTCATCTTAAAATCCCTCATTTCTAATAGTTTTTTCGTATTGAAACAATTGATGCCTAAAAGATAAATAATTTATCTATAAATTCTGTTGTTCAATTTATTTATTATTCCATTTTATTTATAATATTCCTCCCTAGACTAATCTGATTTGTTACCATAAGTACACTCCTTAGCAACCCCTATTTATTCACATGGATATCCAAATTAATCACTAAGCGTTATTCAAGAATATGGCACAATTGTGAAATAGAATGACTCGCATTGTTTCAAACAACTTTTTGTCACTTTACACATAAGCGAAAATATATCAGTGATCTCCCGAAACAAAATGACAAAAAAAGAGGCCATTCCCAAACAGCCTCTTCCCTTCCATCTATTTCGGAAGCTCCACCTGAACAGTAGTCCCTTCCCCTTTCGTACTATATACTGAAACGTTTCCGTTATGCAGTTCAACAATTTTCTGCACAATCGATAATCCTAAACCACTACCTTCTACGTTTCTTGCCCTTGCCGTATCTACTTTGTAAAAACGATCAAATATACGATCCATTTCTTCTTTTTCCATACCGATTCCGTTGTCTGATATAGAGATCATCACGCTCGACTCTAATTCTTCTACAACAAATTCAATCGTTCCGCCGTCGTTTGAAAACTTAATGCTATTCGTAAAAATATTACTCCATACTTGATGAAGTAAGTTTTCATCACCTTGTATTGTAATATGCGGCACATCAAATTCAACGGCGATATCTTTTTCACGCCATTTCCATTCGAGCATAAAAATAACGTCTTTAATTTGCTTCTGCAAATTGAATTCTTTTATTTGTAATACTTTTTCTTCTTTATCTAGTGAAGCTAGCGTAAGTAACTGTTTACATAAACTAGACATTCGCTTACTTTCGCCCTCAATAATTTGTAAGTAATGGTTTCTTTCTTCCGCACTCATCTCTTCTGACTGTAACGTTTTTGAGAACCCTTGTATGGAAGAAAGCGGCGATTGAAATTCATGAGAAACATTTGAAACGAATTCTTGTCTCATCTCATCTAATTCTTTTATACTTTTCGTCATCTTTTGAAAATTAGTTGCTAATGTACCAATTTCATCTTTTCGATTTTCATCTAATTCGATATCATATTCACCACTTGCAATCTTTTGAGTCGCTTTCGTAAATGTTCGAATGGGACGAACGATATAACCTGCTGCAATCGCTATAAAGATAATACTTAATAGTACGATAAACCCAAGTAATACCGCTAAGAAAATTCGCATCTCGCCAAATTGGTTCTGAATGTCAGGACGAATAAATAAAGCGTACTGTTTATCACCGTGTTGCACTGGTACACCGACACTATTTATTAATTCATTATCGAAAAAACCTGTAATAAAGAGACGTGTTGGATACGTAGAAACACCATTAAACGTTTCGCCATTCAATACTTTATGAACGGTATCATCACTTATTGTTGTCTTACGAAACGCGTTGCCGATACGTTTTCCATTCTTTTTATCATCGACAATATAAATTTCATATCCTAACTTCGCAATAGACTGTAAGTATGCCTCTTGATTTTCTTCACTTTGCTTTTCATATAACGATTTTACTTCTTCCGCATACATTAAAATCTTTTCACTATTGTACGGTTTTAACTTCACTTGATAGTACACATTTGTTAATAAAAAACCGATAATACTGCTAAGTAGCATGATTCCAACCGTCATAAAAACAAATCTAGAGTATAGTGATTTCATTTTATTTCAACTCCAACTTATAACCGAGTCCGCGTACTGTCGTAATTTGAAAATCATCTGTTCGTTTTGAAAAACGATCTCTCAGTCGCTTCACATGAACGTCAACTGTTCGTTCATCTCCTTCAAAATCCATTCCCCATACTAATTCAATTAATTCTTCTCTTGAAAAGGTTCTTCCAGGATAACTAGCAAGTTGTGATAATAATTCAAATTCCTTTAATGGAAGCAAAATCGTCTGACCGTTACACTTCACTTCAAACCCTTTTCGGTCAATTATCGTTCCGTGTAATGTAATAATATCAGCACTAAGCATTTGATAACGGCGCAATAGAGCTTTCATACGGAAAATTACTTCAGCTGGTTCAAATGGTTTTACAATATAATCGTCCGTACCAGAAATGAATCCTTTTTCTTTATCGACTAGCTGATCTTTCGCAGTTAATAAAATAACCGGTATATCATGATACTTCCGGATTTCTTCACATAACGTATAGCCATCAACAAACGGCATCATAATGTCTACTATCGCAAGATGAATATTTTCTTTCTCTAATACGCCTTGCGCTACCTTTCCATCTTCCGCTTCAAAAACTTTAAACCCCTCTTTTTGCAAATGGTAATGTAACAATTCTCTAATATGCTTATCATCATCAGCTAATAAAATATGTATCATCTTCATTAAACCCTCTCTTGTTCATCCTTCTACATCCTTACCTTAAGAAACAATTGGATTTTTTGCAAGAAAAAGAAAAACAAACCAACATTTTAAGATAAATAAAAAGAATCTATTTTGAAAAAAGATTATTCAAAATAGATTCTTACGTTTTAGTATTAAGATTATTTTAATGAAAAGTAATTTCTATGCTTTAGAAATATCAACGAATCCTTCTCCAAATACGTCACGAACATCGTGTATAGCAATGAACGCAGCCGGATCTGTAGTTTGAACAATCCGTTTTAGCTTGACTACTTCTTGCTTATTAATAACAACATAAAGAATTTCCTTCGGCGTTTTCGTGTAATAGCCATGACCTGAGTACACAGTAACCCCTCTGCCCATTAATGTAGTTACCTTTCCGGCAATTTCATTCGGGTTATCAGAAATAATCGTAATGGCTTTCTTCGGATTTAAACCTTCAATTACAAATTCCATCACTTTCGTTGCTACATATAGCATAATAATTGTTATCATCAGTTTTTCTGCACCAATGATGAAATAAGACGAAAACGCAACGATTAAATCGAAGAACAGTAAACCATAGCTAATGCTCCATCCTAAATATTTATGCGTCATCCTTGCTAAGATGGTAGTACCTGCTGTTGTTCCGCCAACACGAATAATAAGACCAATCCCGCACCCAATAAATATTCCTCCGAAAATGGCATTTACGAGCATTTCATCCGAAGCAATCGTCCAACCTTCTGTCAAATGAAGGAATAGCGAGTTCGTAACTACAGCGATAATCGTATAAATTGTTGTAATCTTATTTAAAAATTTATAACCAGCTATTAACAAAATCGCATTTAAAATTAAGTTAACTAAGCCTGGTGACCATTCAAATAAATAATACGTAATAATCGTGATACCAGTTACTCCACCCTCACCAAACTCGTTCGGGATAACAAACAAATTGACACCTAACGCAAAAAGAAATGCACCAATAATAATAAAAATAATGTCTGTCGTTCTTTTTTTCATACAGTACCTCACTTCTTATGTAAATATTTATTCTGTCATAAACTCTCACCATTATATCGTGGAATATTCAAATCGAACAGTGGTTTATTTTTATTTTAATATAGGGTAATAAATCAACTTCATCCTATATCCACATGTAATTAAAAAGTAAAACAACTGTATTTATTATGTACGACAAATAAAGTTTTGATTTCACATGCAATTCACCCTAAAAAATGTATATCAACACTCTCACTCGCACAAACTTCAAATACAAAACAAATAGGCGAAGCTATAGAATAAACTTCGCATCAAGCGTGTGATCATAGAGATTCATATGAGATTTTATATTCATAATTTCCAGAAATAAATTTACTTATCCTTCTCCATATATTCTTTAATCTTTCGTTCTTCCCACTCTTTTCCGAATATCCCAACTGGAAAAGTTGTCAAACCATGTATAACGATACCGATTCCCCAACCTGCAAGTGGATATAAAAACCACAATTTACTGGAATCAGAGATTATATTTATAATAAAAAGCATTAAGTTCACTAGTATATACACCGTTAAATGAATGTAAAACGCTTTTAAATTCTCCACCCTTTTTTTAGCTCGTAAATAATTCTCATCTTGCTCCATATATAAACACCTCTTTCATTATTGTATTTTTTAAATTCGCTCCGATTTAAACATCATATTCTAATCAAAAATCTCTTATTCTCAAAAATTCACAAAATAAAAAAGATCGTCTTCATTTCAGGAAGATTGCAGGTGCTAGTGGATACCCTTTTTTGTTCGTAGTACGATACCTTGTGAAAAAATTGAAAAATCAAATTTCACAATAGAAATAAACCCTTTAAATCTGTATAATAAAATTAATAGCCATATTGTAATACAGAAAGGTTTTGGTAACATGCTAGGTATCGATATCAAAAAAACAGATGGAGAATTAATTATTTCATGGCAACTAGCTAAGATTCAAATTCCATTAAGTGAAATTATTGAAGTTACAGAAGATGAAACCTATGCTGGTGTAGAAGAAGAAAACGTAATCCGAATTGGAACAGCATACGCTACAACAGACCGGATTTTAATCAGAACAGTAAAACAAAATTATCTATTATTTACGACCAATAGAGTCTCAATTTTGAATAAAATCAATGCATAAGCAATAGGATAAAACACTTGTCTATATGGGTTTATTCGATTCAACTGTATACCCGCATTTTAAAAATTATTATAGATACAATGATGTAAAAATAAACAAAAAGTACCCAGCAAATGATCATGTGTATGACAATTTGCTGGGTACTAAGGGATATATTTGTTAATTACAGAATTCTAATTAAGACCAAATCCATACATCATCATTATTTTCAGCGTTCGTCTTTGCTTCATAAACTCTTTCGATATGATCAACCGTGTTCCAGTTAATAGAACTTCCACCCCAGCCTACATACTTCATATCAATTTTTACTTTCTCGCCCGTATTAAATACTTGTCCCTTCGTTAAGAAAACATCAATAATAACTTTCTTCCCATTTAGTGATGGATACTCAACTACGACATATTTAGTAGAACCTTCTCCTTCCTCTTCCCTCGTTCCTACTTTTGATACTTCCCCAATCACATAATCAGGAGAACCATCTTCTTTCATGTGCATACCTAATTTATTTGACGTATTTTCAACTGTATTTGCAACCATATATTCAGTAAAATTACGCATCATAGATCCAGTAGCTTTTACTTCATCTCCTACTTTCACATTTGAAAGAGAATCTATATATACACTTACAGGCTCCTCATATTGCTTAGATTTTACGACAATTACACCGTTATCTACTTCTACTACTCGTCCTTCTAACGTCGAGAAATTCGATTCAATAGAAGCTGCACTCGCTTTTGATAGTTCTAATCCTGGTAAATTCGTTCCTGATAATGCTGCGATCCCTAAAGCACCTGCTAAAATTAATTTTTTCATACCCATATGTAACCTCTCCATTCATGATGATTATATTTTTTGATTGGATACGACCAACCTGTAACTATTATAGTTACAGGTTATATAAAATAGCAACAATCTTTCTTATGCAATGTTGCATACTGTAACTTTTAAATATGAATCGATTATTCCTATATTCAACACGAGTGCTAAATTCTTGAATCACAGCAGGGAAACGGATTGATGATGAAGAAACTAATGTGATGCATCATATTTTTTCAATACTACAGTTTGTATAATCGTAGTCCATTACATTATGTAGGAGCGGAGTTAATATGTTAAAGAAACCAAACAGATTACAGCCAGGTGATATCGTAGCAACAGTAAGTCCTTCATGGGGAGGCGCAGGTGATTCTGAGATAAGATGGCGTTATGAACAAGGAGTAAAGAGATTAGAAGAAGTTTTCGGTCTTACGGTTGTCCCAATGCCAAATAGTTTAAAAGGTAGCGAATTCATTTATAACAATCCACAGGCTCGTGCGGAAGATTTAATGACAGCTTTTAAGGATACGCGCGTGAAAGCAATTATTTCGAATATTGGCGGTGAAGATAGCATTCGCTTACTTCCCTATATAGATTTTAATGTAATACGTGAAAATCCGAAAATTTTTATGGGGTACTCTGACGTTACCATTTCACACTTGTTTTGTCATAAAGCAGGAATTTCCTCTTTTTACGGTCCAGCAATTTTAACTGATTTTGCCGAAAATGTAGAGATGGATCCATATACAGTTGAAATGGTAAATCGGACTCTCTTTTCAAATGAGACAATTGGCGAGATTCAACCAGCTCATGAATGGACGAGTGAGCGTTTAGAATGGATAGAGGTAAATAAAGATACAAGGCGTACGATGCAACAAAACAATGGCTATGAACTACTTCAAGGCTCTACTACCGTACAAGGACGCTTAATTGGTGGTTGTATAGAAGTCTTGGAATTTGCAAAAGGAACGGAGCTTTGGCCTGAGAAAAAACATTGGGAAAATAGTATCCTTTTCTTTGAAACTTCTGAAGACCATCCAGAACCAAGCTATATAAAGTATTGGTTACGAAATTACGCAGCGCAAGGCATTCTCCAAAAAGCGAAGGGTATCATCTTTGGTAAACCAAAAGACGAAATGTATTATGAAGAATATAAACATGAAATACTGCAAGTTATGAAAGAACATAACTTAGAAGATTTGCCGATTCTTTATAATTTAAATTTTGGTCATACCGAGCCGAAGTTTATTTTACCTTACGGTGCGATGGCAGAAATTGATTGTGAAAATGGGTCTTTCTCTATTTTAGAGAGTGGCGTGGAATAAAGGAAAACTTTAAATAAGTATAGCCATAAGTTTTATAATTATGTTTTCCTGATCCTACAGGAAGAATAGCGTATTTTTTCATTTTAGGGAGATTACTTATCTAATGATAAAGGGGGATTTACGTGTATGGAAGCAACATTTACAGTAAGTAAATGGGATGAAAAACTAATTGATGATACTAGAAAAGATTTCCCTATTAATATTGCCCATGTTGAATATGATATTGATGGTGAATTAAAAGGAAAAGCTTTTGTTGAATACTTATTATATTATTTAGACTCAAATATAAATGATGGTCACTTGGCTACTGCTAAAATTTCTGGATTTTTACACTTCGAAGGAATTTATAAGGGGCAACAAGGGACATTTACAGCTATAGAGCAAGGAATATTTGATAAAGGAAATCTAGATTCCCCAGGAACAATTATTAAAGCTACCGGTAACTTAGAAAAACTAAGAGGGTCCTATAATTATCAGTTTACAGGTCAAACCAGTAAACTAATTTTAGAGTTTGAATTCCAGCAAAATATCCTATAATTTAGTGGAAAGGACATTTCTTGTAATACTAGGAATGTCCTTTTTATTGACAAGCTTATTCAACTATTCTTCTATTAGTTAAGAAAAGAACAGAGTATATTACATAACGTCTTATTATCAGTATCCAGCAATGCATAAAATTTTCGTTATGGGGGGAATTAAAAATCTAAGCCCGAGAGGCATGTGCCCCCCACCTATTCATTACTTTTCCTACTAACTAAAGAATAATCCCAGAAAAACTCCCCTGCATAACTTCTTTTTCAAGTTGATTCCTACATATAAACATCGCAATAATTTTTGTACGATTTTTTTCATCGGGCTCAAATTGTTCAATAGTTACGTCACAACGAATCGTATCACCGCTAAAAACAGGACGTACAAATTCAAAATCCATCTTGCGAGCTAGTACGTTATAATCACCGCCAATTTTTGTAGGCAACGTTGATGTTAACAGTCCTTGTACAACAAATCTCCCCTGCTCATCTGGTGTAACATGATGAACACCTTCATCTTTCGATACTTCCGTAAATAAAACAACATCCTCTTTCGTAAAAGTTCGCTCAAAGGTGATTTTTTCCCCTACTTGCAATTTCATCTATACCCCTCCTCAAAAACACTTTATAAATAAGAAAAACCGAAACTATAATCATTTCGGTTTTTCAATCTAAAGAAGTCTATATTTACTTTAAAGAATGTACAAACAACCCACTACGCAGTTTCGGTTCAAACCACGTTGACTTCGGCGGCATAATTTCTCCAGCGTCTGCGATTGATAGTAAAGCTTCCATTGATGTCGGATATAATGAAAACGCTGCTTTATATTCACCGCTATTTACAAGGCGTTCTAGTTCTTCTAATCCGCGGATTCCTCCGACAAAGTCAATGCGTGAATCAGATCGCGGGTCGTGTATTTCAAGTACTTGGCTTAATAAATGATCTTGCAGAATAGATACATCTAAACCTTTAACGAGATCATTCGCATCAAACGTTTCCTCTTTCACTGTGAGTCTATACCATTTCTCGTTTACATACATACCAAATGTTTTTGGCTCATTTGGTTTATACGGAGAAACAGCTGCTTCTTCTACATAAAAGTATTGTGCAATTTGCTTTAAAAACTGTTCTTCTGATAAGCCGTTTAAATCTTTCACAACTCGGTTATAGTCCCAAATGGATAATTCATCGTGAGGGAATAATACAGATAGGAAGAAATTAAACTCTTCTTCTCCTGTGTAATTCGGATATTGTTCTCTTCGCATGAGCCCTACTTTTGCTGCTGATGCTGAGCGATGATGCCCATCTGCAATATAAAGATTAGAAATATCTTCAAATAAGTTTACTAAAGTAGCAATTACATCCTCATCAACTATTTTCCAGGCAACATGCTCCACGCCATCTTCTGCTGTAAATGTATAGATTGGCGCATGCTCTTCTTTCCAGCTTGCAATGATACGTTTCACATCTTCTTTCGTACGATACGTTAAAAAGATAGGCCCCGTATTTGCATCACACACATCTACATGGCGAATACGATCTAATTCTTTTTCGTGACGCGTTCTTTCATGTTTTTTAATTGTATCATCTTCATACTCATCAATAGATGTACAAACGACAAGACCTGACTGCGTTCTTCCTTCCATCGTCAGTTCATAAATGTACAGTGATGGCTCTTCATCTTGTATGAATACTTCTTCTCGTATAAATCGATTTAAATTTTCACCCGCTTTTTCATATACACGATCATCGTACGGTGAAAGTGCCGGGTCTAAATCAATTTCTGCTTTATCAACGTGTAAGAAAGAATACGGATTCCCTTTTACAACCTCTCTTGCCTCTTTACTATTTAATACGTCATACGGTAAAGCTGCAACTTCCGCTGCTTTTTCTTCTACTGGACGAATGGCCCGAAACGGTCGGATTTTTGCCAAGTTTTCCTCTCTCCTTTACACAATCATTCGAACGGCTACAACACCTGTAATTTTGCTTATATTTTCCACAATGTTCTCTTTTATTATATCATCAATTCCGTTATCAATATCAATCATTGTATACGCCCAAGAATGTTTACTACGATTAATCATATCCGCAATATTAATATGATGTTCTGCTAAACATCCTGTAATTTGTCCTACCATGTTCGGGACGTTTTGATGCATGATTGTAATACGTTTCTTTCCGATATAAGGGAGTTCGACGTTTGGATAGTTTACTGAATTACGAATATTTCCTGTCTCTAAATATTCACGTAATTGGCGCGCTGCCATGATTGCACAATTTTCTTCTGATTCAGATGTAGATGCACCAAGGTGAGGCGTCGCTGTTACATTTTTCATCTTTATCACATTTTCATTCGGGAAGTCTGTTACGTAATGCGTAATAACATCTTCTTCTAACGCTTTTTGAAGAACATTTTCATCTACAAGTTCTCCTCTAGAGAAATTGAATAAACGCATACCTTTTTTCATCTTCTCTACAGCGTGTTCACCAATAATCCCCTTCGTTTGATTCGTAAGAGGAATATGAAGTGTAATATAATCACATGTTGCGAAAATTTCATCTAAACTAAATGCTCTTTGTACATGTGTAGAAAGGCGCCATGCTGTTTCAACTGAAATGTAAGGATCATATCCGACAACGTCCATCCCTAAAGCTAACGCATCGTTCGCAACTAAAGCACCGATTGCGCCGAGGCCAATTACACCTAGACGTTTCCCTGCAATTTCTGATCCAACGAATTGTTTTTTTTCTGATTCAACAAGCTGCGGTACTTCTTCACCCTCTAAATTTTTCGTCCAGCTTACACCGTTAATAATGTTACGTGAAGACATAATAAGGCTGGCGATAATAAGTTCCTTTACTGCATTGGCATTCGCTCCTGGTGTATTAAATACTACAATCCCTTTTTCTGTACATCGCTCGACAGGAATATTATTTACACCAGCACCAGCTCTTGCAATCGCCTTTAAGTCTTTTGAAAATTCTTCTTGGTGTAAAGAATAGCTGCGAAGTAAAATACCATCTGGGTGGTCCATTCTATCCCCTACTTCATAACGCTCTCCGCTAAGTACTTGCAAACCCTTTTCCGCAATTTGATTTAACGTTTGAACACGAAACATATCCCCATCTCCCTATCTATTCTCAAGCTCAAATTCCTTCATATAATTTACTAATTGCTGTACACCGTGTACTGGCATCGCATTGTAAATACTTGCACGCATACCACCGACTGAGCGATGCCCTTTTAACGTAACAAGGCCGCGTTCTTTCGCTTTTTGTAAAAACTCATTGTTCAGCTCTTCTGACGGTGTTGTAAACGGAATGTTCATAAGTGATCGATACGTAGGATCAACTGGTGAAGTAAACAATTTTGATTCATCTAAGAAATTGTAAAGAAGTGAAGATTTCATTCTATTCTGTTCTTCAATCGCAGATACCCCGCCTTGCTCTTTCAACCACTCTAGTACAAGTTTCGTTACGTAAATACTAAAGGATGGCGGTGTATTATATAAGGAGTTATTTTTGCTGTAAGTTTCATAGTTTAACATTGTAGGACAAGAGCGATCTGCTCCCCCAATTAAATCTCTTTTTATAATTGCAATCGTTAAGCCCGCTGGTCCTAAATTCTTTTGCGCTCCCGCATATATAAGGCCGAACTTCGTAACATCATATTGTTCTGATAAAATATTTGAGGACATATCTGCAACGAGCGGTACTCTATCTAAACGTGGAATGTCCACATATTTCGTACCCTCAATTGTATTGTTCGTTGTAATATGTACATAATCTAGTTTTTCATCATTTGGTAAACCATCCAGTTTAGGAATTGTAGTAAACTTCTCTTTTTCAGAAGAAGCAAGCACTTGTACTTCCCCTATTTTTTCAGCTTCTTGCATCGCCTTTTTAGACCATGAGCCAGTTAATACGTACCCTGCTTTTTTGTACGTATTCATTACATTTAACGGTATCATAGAGAATTGTAATGACGCACCGCCTTGTAAAAACAGTACTTCATACTCATCAGGAATGTTCATTAATTCACGAATTAGGCTACTTGCTTCATCTATAATACTTTGAAAATAAGAAGATCGATGACTCATTTCCATAATAGACATGCCTGTCCCGTTATAATTTACAAGCTCCTTTTGCACTTTCTCTAAAACTGGCAAAGGGAGTATTGATGGTCCAGCTGAAAAATTATATACTCTCTCCATCACCCTGATAACCTCCCTATTTCTTATTTTTATTAATTTTTAAACTTTCTGAATTATAACCTGAAATATAATACGTGGTCAATTTGTTTTCTATTATTACGGCGTAAGACGCAATGGAATCGCTTGCATGTGCAAACTACTTTTTATAAACATACAAAAAAGTGTTAAGTACATAATCGTACTTAACACTCTAGTAATAAAGTATAATTGCTAATTGTCCGTGAAGAACCGATCAAAAATTTGATAAATAGCAGAAAGACCAATGAGCCAATAAATAGTGTCCACAAGCGCCGGCATAGAACCAAACCATTTCTCAACTACATTGTAATCTAACGCTACAAACAACCAATTCAAACCGCCAAGAATCACCAAAATTACTGTAAGGTAAGACAAAAATTTCATTATGATTGCCCCCTAGGTGATAAGATGGTGAAAGGCCTTTCACTAGAAATATATGTGGTAAAATTCAAAACTTACCTATTTAATAAAAATTATTTTCGGTACCAGCCGTTAATAACTGCCTCTGCTTCTTTACTATGTATTTGATACGCATGCGTACTATTATGAGAGCCAATAAACCAAATTGAAAAACCTTTAAAATACGGTTTCGTTTCTAATATATCTCGGTAAGCACGCCATCCGTTTAATTGTACGTCCTTTGAAAACACATTAGATACATCTGGATTCCACGGATTTTGTAGTCCAAGTTCACGTGCTGGAACGTTAAATCCACCAAAATAAACCGGTTTTCCTGTTGCATTATGTAATTGTTCTAACTGCTGCACAACATTTTGCCCACGATTATATACTGTTGTGGCAAATAAACTTTGCTTCACTTCTTCGTATGATGGATTTCTTTTTCCTGAAACTTCAAACCAACTATCAATACTAACAATATCCACCTTTTTTAAATATGGACGATTTATTTTTTCTATAAACTTCGCTTCATAAGATGGATCAAAGCTTGCTGTTAACCACCAATTCATTTGATACAAAACATTTCCTTTATATTGCTGACGGACGAAATCAATCGTATCGCTCCAATATCCTTCTGCATATTCCATATTCACGAAATTAGAGGCAATCTTGAGCCCGTACACATTGTATTTACTTGTAATCGAATTAAAAATATCTTGTAGAATAACCGTTTTCCAATTCCAGAAGAAATCATTAATATTACTCGGATTCCATTCCGTTTCCCCAACATTTCCTTGCTGAATATATGGGAACGGTTCCACAATAACTTGAATATTACGCTTTAATAATTCTTGAATTAAAAGAATAGCCTGTTGCTTTTGCGCTTGATTAATTACCATGTTCGTAGAAGTCACATTCGGAATATCTACCTGAATCGGTACATTTACTGTATTTAAATTTAAGCGCTCTACATCAGCTAACACTTTCGCCACATTTCCAACTTCCCATACCGTTACATTTCCTGATTTGATTTTTCCAGATTGAACAGTATTTACATCAGCCTGTACATTTCCTTGAAAACAAAAAGAAAACAACATAATAAACACTCCTAAAAAACTTATTAAACTCTTATTTTTCTTCACAACTTTCCCCCTATAATTTTTGGCATTCTTGCTTATTCTATACAATGTTTCACATATATTCCACAAGAATATTTAGTGAAATTTCATCAATAAAAATGCTATTCACCCTTTATCCATATCTTATTCATACTAACCTCCTAAAAATAGTAAGATAAATAAAAAAGGAGCGTATTTCCGCTCCTTTTTTATCTTTTTAAAATTGAAGTTATTGGATTTTTTCTGATAACCTAACCACATCTAATTTTTTATATAAATAAATTTTTATCTATATTCGCTTTTTGTTTGTATTACTTTTATATTTACTTCATTAGATTGTTTAATATCATCTTTAAATTCTTGTTTGACTTTTTCTATATCAGCTGCAGTACCACTAACTAGAATCCCATCGACTGGTTGTCCTGGACCTTGCACATAACGTTTTACTCCTAATCCTACTCCTATAAAAATAGCAATAACCACCACATAACTTATAATTTTTTTCACTAGAATACTCCTTTAATTAATGATTTATATCTGGATTATAGATGTGATTTTTTCATAAGTTAATGACTTCTATCTAACTATCTAACTTCTAATCTTACAATATTGTAAGATTAGAAGTTACAACGTGTATATTTTATGTTAGAAGACCCCCTCCTTAATTTGTTTGATGTTGGGATAGCGTTAGTAAATAGATGGGAGATACTGTCGAAAAAAGATAAAAATGACTCGATTATTTTTTGTAGATTATACACAAACATTTATGTAAAATGTTTATATATAATCAAACGAAAATACGATTTATCTACTTTTTATACAAAAACCAAACAAAATTGATGAATATTATTAATACCAATAACAACATGAACCAATACAGAAATCATACTTTCATAAGTGAAATACTAAAAAAGTGAAAATAAAACAATATGGATCCTTTAAAAAAGTTACAACCCTATGAAAAACAAGATTGTAACCAAAAATAGCTTGAAAAGAGGGAGAAAATTATGGAACAAAGGAAATATTCAGTAACACCTCAAGATCGAATGAATTATATACTTGGTCTTTATTCCGCAAATCAACAAATTAATGCCGTTCTTTATTTTCCTATAGGTATATCAAAAAAAGTACTTGAACAATCAGTAAGAATAACGTTACAATTACAGCCCGTTTTAAACAGCCGTTTTGTAGAAAGTGATATGCCTTACTGGGAGGAACATTCATCTAGTACTAACTCACCAATTTGTTTTTTTGCAGAAGGAGATGATCAAAATCTTGAAGTGATGGCAATAGATTTTATAAAGGAATCTGGAGATCCTATTCAAGGGCCTATGGTTCAGACAAAATTATTACGAGGCACTTCAACAAATATATTAGTTGTTAAATTATCTCATCTTTGTTCAGATGGTGCTGGAGTCAAGGAATATATTAATTTGCTGGGAGCAATTTATACTCACCTTTCTCTGGGACAGTCTAAGGATGAAATTATAAAGAGATTTAATGCAAAAAATGAGGGTTTTCGCGATCAATCACCTGTATTCAAATATACTGGAATAACAGACATAAAAAGTGCGTATCGTCCCAGCCAAGAACAACAAGCAGCATTATGGTCTTTTCCATCTCAACCTAACAAAAATACTTATCCAAAAATGGCCGTGCGACGGTTAAGCCGTGAGCAAACTCTACGTTTAACCCTATGGACAAAGGCACAACAAGCTACCTTAAATGATGCAATCCTGACTGCATACTTCCGCTCTTTATCACATTTCGCTGTGTATGCAGAACCTCGTACCGCAGAAAAAATGGTTGGTTTAACAATTGATTTACGCCGATATCTCCCTAATCATACAACTGGTTCAATTTGCAACTTATCCGGGATGGAAATGCCAGTGATTAAAATGGAAAATGATGACTCATTTAATCAAACTCTAGTTCGAGTCAAAGAATCAATGGATACAATAAAATCTCAAAATCCAGGTCTTTCTTCAGCCGCAGGAATGGAGTTACTGGCAAGTAAAAAGCTATCTGAAGTTAAGGAAATGTATAAACAGCAATATGAATGGGCTTTACAAATGGGAATGGCTTTACCGTTACTTACTAATTTCGGATCGATAGCTGATGAACCTATTAAGTTTGGTGAAGTTCAAGCTCAGGACGGGTATATAACATCACCAATTATGTATGCACCATTCTTTACAATGGGGGCAAGCTCTTATAATGGGAGACTTACATTTACAATTGGTTATCATTCGCCAGATACTACAAAAGAAAAGGTAGAGCAATTTTTAGAAAGTGTGGTCAATGAACTATCAAAATTGTAACGGGAGTATCACCCTAAGCTCAATAAGTTAAGTTTATAAATCTAGCCAAGAAGAGTACTTCCTCAAGGAACGCGAAATGAGTATGTGAGAGATGAACTGGCTTCGGACATAGGATATAAGGAAGCCAGTTTAGTTGTTCGCCATACATGGGGTACCGGCCCATTCCCATTAACCTAAGAAAACAGATGTGAGATACTTTAAAATATTAGCTTGATGCACATGGTTAGGCGCCCTCAAATGCTTGGATTAAAATCATTACAAACAGCTTAAAAAAAATGCTGCAATAGAAGTTATACATATAATCAAAAAAGGACAAACTATCCAAGGTGAATAGTTTGTCCAAAACCATAAACTCTATGGTTTAACAATATATAATTCAGTTCCGCTAAAAGTCTTTTATTCTCTTTTCATATCCTACTATTTTTGCATCCGAACGAACAATAGAGAATTAGAATAATGACTTAATACTTGCTAGAACAGTAAGTATTCCTATAACAATTACAAATACATTACTCATTTTCCCTTTGTATTTAGCCAGTACTGGTACTTTATTGATTGCATACATCGGTAATAGACATAAGATAGCAGCAACTAACGGACCGCTAAGGGCATCAATGATTCCAAGAATACTTGGATTTGTATAAGCAACATACCAGCATGTTAATACGACAAAAGTAAGAATCATTGTCTTAACTGTTTTCTCTCCTAAATCTTTCCCACGTTTTTTACCGGACTTAATAATCATGTCACGCATTACCTCATACGCTCCTATATAATGGCCAAGGAAAGACTTTGTAATAGCCACAAACGCAATGATAGGAGCCGCAATAGTAATTACTGGCGAATTAAGCTCATTAGCAAGATATGATAGGATTGACAAGTTCTGTTCTTTTGCCACCTTAAGATCATCTGGAGTCAAACTTAAAGTACTGCTCCAAACAAAGAACATAACAACAACGAATGTCATGATATAACAAACTTTTTGTATTTGAGCACACTTGGCATCAGTAGCATCTATTCCATACGTAGCTCTCTGTTTCATAACGAATGACGAAATCATAGGAGAATGATTAAACGAGAATACGATGATTGGTAGTATCATCCATATTGTTCCGAAATATCCTGTTCCAGTTGAAGCAGTAGAAACACTTGAAAAACTTAGCATTGACGTATTCCACTGTGGAATTAAAGATATTGCGATAAAAAGTAGAGAAACAATGAAAGGATATACTAGCATGCTCATTATCTTTACAGTAATATCTTGACCAAAATTTAGTATAGTGATAAGACCGAGTACTAATACAAGCGATAAAATGGCCCTTGGAGGCTCCGGCATGTGCAATTGATGCACAATAAAACTACTTGCAGTATTTGTAAGTGCAACCGAATACATCAGCACGATCGTATAAATTGAAACGAAATATACAATGTTAAAAATGATACTTGCCTTATTTCCGAAATACTCTCTTATTGTACCTGTAATCCCCTCATCGGCAGAATTAGAAGCATATATCATTTTAGCAAGTGCCCTATGTGAGTAATACATAACAGGATATGCAAGTATGGTAATTAACAGCAATGATAATAAACCACCTGAACCTGCATTAATAGGTAAGAAGAGTACTCCTGCTCCAATTGCTGTTCCAAATAGACTCAATGCCCAGGTAGTATCCTGTTTATGCCACTTTTTAGGGTCTAGATATTTCTCATTTTTTACTGCAGTATTATCAACTTGAAATTCTATGTTTTTTGCAGTATTCCCATTCATATAATAATTCCTCCTAGTTTTCTATTCTTACTTCTCTATTTAAGGCATCGGAATATAGACCGTTCTTGAAAAATGAATTGCTTATAAAGTGCGCCACATCGTATATCCTTCTTCTAAGTTAATCAAAATCAAAAAATTGGCGAAGCATCAACCTGACGGGGTTGTTACAAATTACAAAATATCCCAATTATATAGTGGTATATTTTATTAGTAATTCCCCCAATATACAGACATCCTTAGGCGAACAATAGAGAATAGATTGTTAACTTTTTCACAATATATCCGGTAATTGTTCATTGATTTGATTATTTCTCTCCAAAGATTTTATTTTTAATGGCAATCCCTGTAGGTGTAGCTGCAATTCCACCTAAACCTGTCTCTCTTAATTCGCGAGGCATCTGTCTTCCAACTCTATACATCGCTTCAATAACTTCGTCAGCATTGATGATATTGTTTACGCCGGCTAATGCGATGTCCGCTGCTGCTAAAGCATTTGCCGTTCCAATGGCGTTTCTCTTTACACAAGGAATTTCTACTAAACCAGCGACCGGATCACAAACTAAACCGAGTAAATTTTGTAATGCAATCGAAAAAGCTACAGAAGATTGATGTGGCGTTCCACCTGCAGCTTCAACCGCAGCTGCAGCCGCCATCGCTGAGGCACTGCCTACTTCAGCTTGACATCCTCCGTACGCTCCTGAAATACAAGCGTTGTTTGCGACTATGGTTCCAAATAACGCTGAAGTAAATAGAAAATGAATCATATCTTCATGACTTAACTGCAATGTATCTTTAATACTAAAAAGGACTCCCGGAATCGTCCCACTCGCACCTGCTGTTGGAGTTGCACAAATAGCTCCTAATGCAGCATTTACTTCATTAACACCGATAGCACTTTGAATCCCTAACACCATCAAATCTCCAGAAAGGGTTTTCCTATTTTCTCGATAGTTTTTAATTTTAACAGCATCACCTCCGGTTAAACCAGTTGGAGAAAATACACCGTCGCCCTCGATACTTTTATTTATAGCATTTTGCATAGTCGCTAAATTTCGTTCCATTTTACTCCAAACTTCTTCATAAGTAGATTTAGTTTGTTCAATTTCCTGTTCAATTGCTAATTCATAAATTGTCTTTTGGCTTTTATTAGCTGCATCCACAATTTCTTTTATGGCCATATACATATTTTTTCACTCCTTAATGTAACTAAAGAATAATGAGCTTAGCTATATTGCTTAAATTTCCTAATTCCTCCTGGACATTACCAGGCAATAGCGTATCCAAAGCGAATGCATATAAATATTTCCTGTTTTCTTCTAAACTATGAAAGTTGTTTATTTCCACATCATATTGTTTAAAGATCCTGCGTAAGACAAATTCAAAGTCAGCTCTTTCAGAAATCGCAATAATAACTGGCAATGGCCCCTGCAGATCTAAACTAAATCCGTCAATTTCAACATGTTTGATTTCAATTAATCCACCGCCAACCGAAATCCCCATCGTTCTAATACTTCGATTTTCATCCTCTAAATATACATCTGCCGTATTTGGATGGCCAGCAGGACTATCACCTGCTTCTTCAATAAAGGTAATTTCAATTCCTTTAGATTCTGCTATTTCAATAGCATCTGGCACTTTGCTGTCATCGGCAGCAAATCCTAATATCCCAGCAATAATTGCAAAATCAGTTCCGTGACCTTTATGGGTTTCAGCAAATGATTCATAATACCTTACCACGACTTTTTTTGGAAGACCTTGAAATAATTTATTGGCTACCGTTCCAATAGCCAAAGCACCTGCAGTATGTGAACTTGAAGGACCTATCATTATGGGCCCAATCACATCAAAACAACTTTTGTATTTAACAACCTTTTTTTCTTTAATAGATGCTACATTCATGTTCATATAAGCACCCCCATAATTTATTATTTTTAATTACAGTTGAATCTAAGTTATTAAAATGACTGATTCAAAACAAGATCTAATTGAATGCGCTTTCATTCTCGTGTCAAATACACTTTTCCTTTTGATCACATACCTTTCTTAGAGTAATCATGTGAGTATGTCCAAATTTAAAAGGTTACTTACAATGTCATTAGGATTTTTGCAAAAAAACTAGGTTTGATACTTTCTCTAGAGGTAATAAATTCTTTCTCGACGCCCTCATTATAGCTTGTATATTTATGAGTACAATATTTTTTTATTTTTAGAAAGATTGAATAAACAGAATCTTGAATGGGTAATAGATTACACTTAGCATGTAGCAATTGTGTCCTTTGTTTGAAGCTGTATTAGTTAGTAGAAAAGCAAAAATAACACAGAGTTCCTTTCATTAACACATTGATTATATTGGAAAATCATTATAATGATACTTATATTATCCTTTGTTGAAACATTTAATTTTGGACATGAAAGCTGTTGTAATAAATGATTAATATAGATAGCAAGTAATAAATTAATGAACTATAAAATCATTTTTGAATATTAATCATTAATTTTGTATTAATATTCATTGTCAGAAAAAAGGAACTTCTTTTTTATAATCTTAACTTAAAGTGATATTTTGGTAATATCCCACAATTTACACCATCCCCTTTACAGTTATGGAAACCCTAATTAGATTTAAAAAGAGAGAAGAGCTCATCGATGCTCCTCTCTTTTTTATTTACTTAAGATTACTATTCAAATTGCTTATTGCATCTTTAAGCTGACTTTTAAATTATAAACTTTAATTTCCATACTTCTTTACAAGCCGATAAATGAAAAAAGTATATGTTCCTTCAAAATTAAGTTATAAAAGAGTAATGTTTTCCTGTAACATATTATTCATCCTTCTATTCACAGACAGTACGCTTCCACACTAAATAAAATCTCTCCGTAAACGTCCAATAGCTCTAAAATATACAAAAATTGAAGAATATGAAAAAAACACTCTTATGAGTGCCCTTCTTAGCAACTAAGTCCGCTGCAACTATTATCATTACCCCGATGAATTTTGCCTGTAAGAGGAAATTTTAAGTTCATATTTAATTATTAAAATAAACCGCACCAAAGTTTTCATTAAATCTTTTACACCAAACAGAAACCGAACCATATTCACTTACATCTATCCCTTCAGGAATTTCATAGTTTTGGTCTCCTTTATTTCCCTTTAATTTTCCTAATTCAATATACTGATAGTTTTTCACGTCTTCATTATTTTTTAAGCGATTTGTAGGAACTAATACAACTCGTACATCTGGCCCATTAGATGTTGCAAAATCAGAAAGTCGTAAAACACGTTTTCCATCCGCTAATTGGTAAATTTTTGCCGTTCCAGTTGTTTCATGGACACCGTTTTGAAACTGACCTTCCCTTATTACTCGATCACTTTGTTGCCTTACTTCAGTTGATTGTATCTCTGCTTGTGGCAATGATTCATTTACGTGCTTATCAATAAATAATTTCTCTGGTCGGAACAATGACCATAAAATCCCCAATACAATTATCAAACCACCTATAAGCCATACATATTTTCTTTTCATAAAGTAAAAAACCTCCTGTAACATACTGTGTAGTAGTATGTTAACAAGAAGGTCTTTCATTTTTCTAACGTAAATGTTACAAAAGTCTTTCAGCCGTCTTATTTTTTTACTGATGTGATGGGAAGAGTGAACCAAAATTCACTTCCCTGCTTACCATCTGCGCGATTCCGTACACCAATTTCCCCTTTGTGCATTTCAATCAATGATTTTGCAATAGCTAATCCAAGTCCGGAACCTCCAGATTGTGAACTTCTTGATCGATCTGTTCTAAAAAAACGTTCAAATACGCGTAATTGATCATTTGGAGAAATTCCCATTCCTTCATCCCGCAAAGTGAATTGGACCTGTTGAGTTGGTTTATTTTCCACTACAGTCAATTCAATTGTTCCAGAGATAGGAGAATATCGAATTGCATTATGTAATAAATTACCTATGACCCTTTCTATTTTACAAGGCATAATCAAAAGTCGAGGTAATGTATCAGGGACATCCAATTGCACATGGATTTGTTTGTTTCCTAATAAGACAGAATGTGACTCTAATACATCTAATAGAACTTTATCTAAATGTGTGAAACTTGGGTGAAAATCTACTTGCTCAAACTCTAACTTTGAAAGATCAAATAAGTCGTTAATTAATCCATTTAATCTTTCTATTTCTTTTAAAACCGTTGCTAAGTATTGCTTTTTCATTTCAGGATCTTCAATCAGGTTATCTTGTAATGCTTCTATCATCATTTGCATGCTAGTCATAGGTGTTCGTAAGTCGTGTGAGATATTGGTAATTAGCTCCTTACGAGCGTTTTCCTGTTCCTCTAACTTAGTAAACCCTTCTTCTAATTTTTTTGCCATCTGTTGAAAGGCTGTTGCCAATTCTTTAAACTCACGTGGTTCTTGCCCAATTATATACATCGTTTCAAAGTGTCTATCACTAAATTGTTTCGTCAATTTTATTAAATTTTGTATAGATCTCATGATAGGACGTGTCATTAACCAATAAATAAACGTTGAAATAATGAATGCCACAAATGCAATTACTGTTAATAACCGCGTTTGTTCCGGTTCAAGTAACATTTTCGTATCACTATACCATATAGCAATTACCATAATACTAGTACTTAATAGATTCATGAGTAACAATTGAATACGTAATCTCATGTTTCATTTCCTCCATTTGGCTCAAAGCGATATCCTATACCCCAAACCGTATGAATCCAACGATTCTTTATCGTATGCTTCTCGAGCTTTTCACGTAAACGACTCACTAACACAGTAACTGTGTTTGATGCCCCTTCATGTCCAAAATCCCAAATTAATTCAAGAAGCTGCGAGCGAGAAAATACTTGTTTTGGATGCTTTGCCATGAGATAAAGTACCTCAAACTCTTTCACCGTTAACTCCACTTCCTTATTACAAACAAGTACATATCTTGTCTTTGGATATATTTTTAAATCTGGAAACTCTATCACTTCCAATAAGGATTCTTTCGCTTGTATTTGTACATGGCTTCCTCTTCTTAGTATAATTTGAACCCTTAATACTAATTCACGAGGGGAAAATGGTTTTGTTAAATAATCATCTGCCCCCATTGTTAAGCCTAAAATTCGATCCCTTTCCTCTCCCTTAGCAGTTAACATAATAATAGGTACATTTGATTGTTGACGAATTTCCTCGCATAATTCCCATCCATCTTTTTTTGGCATCATCAAATCTAATATAATTAAATCTGGTTGATGTGTAAGAAATAAATCCCAACCTTCTTTACCATTTACAGCGGTATAAACTTCATATTCTTCTCTTTCTAAATACCGTTTGCATACTTCTCGAATATTTTCTTCATCTTCTACGATTAAAATTCTTTTCTTCATATACTATCCTCACTTCTTTTTCACCAATAACAAAAATTTTTTTCTATTATCCAATAAAAATATCTTTATAGGTAAAGATATAAAAACTAATCACATAAATAAATCAGAATTCCACATTTCACCCTCGAAACGAATGAAAATTCGGAAAATAAATCATGTAATACAGATAGTAATCTTAACATTTGATTACTTATATGACTAGATAAGTATTTAAAATAGTAGTTTCTAAATCATATATAAATTAAAAGGAATGAGTCCGATTCAACATCGAACTCATTCCTTAATAGTAACCTAAATTTTTGCATCTAACTTTTCAGATACAATTCATTTCCGGTTCTCTTTTCAAACTTAGCAACAGAACTGTTACCTATTACTGAACTCTTGATAGATTCCATGCTATAGTATCAGTCCCATTCTCTCCATTACCATATTTCATATAATCGATTAAATATCCTACCTTTAACTTATTACCATTAGATAGTATGTTCCATTGCTTATGGTGTCCAGTGAAATTCTTTGGATATGCATGATTAAATTTAAAAGTACTTGCGTTCTGTTTTTGATCTAAATGGATATAACTATCTTGAAGTTTTAAATATGCATAATCTGAATAAATAGGATTTTGAAATTTAATTAATACCTCTTCATCCTTTTTAATTGGTTTTCCAGGTTTAGGTTGACCTACTCTTTCAATAATTACATTCACTTTTTCATCGCTAGATTTTTCAGCCCAAAGATACTCCCATTTATTCCCTGCATGATGACTTCCCAAATAAGCTGTATTTCCATATGAAGCCACGGTATAAGGAACTCCTTCTGTAACAAATTCACCTGAATTATCTACTACATAATCTTCAAATTCTTTATTAGCTTTAATTTCAGTATCAATCTTTTGTGTAGGCGTTAGATTGTGTGCGTCATTGATTTCAAATGTAACTTTTCTGTGCGCAGCAATTTCAGATTTAATAGGGTGTATATTTTCTCTAGACTCATATGTAAATCCATTTTCACGTTTAACCAGTGTTACTGTTTGTGACGGAGCATTCCATTTCTTACTATAAGTAGTAGGAATATCTTTACTCACTCCAAATAAACCAGGTAAAATTGTTGCCCTAATCTTTTGTGTCACAGAATCATAACTACCTTCTACTAATGTTGGGTGCTGTAGTTTTGCAAAAGCTCCGTGTACAGAGTCTTTATGTAAATAACCGCGATCTCCCTGTCCCGCTTTTAAATCGTTCAATGCATCAGTTCCATTATTAGCTGAAACCACTGATACGTTATTAGTACTTTTAGCCTTGTTTACAATATGATTTACTTTTTTCGTATCTATATTTACCTGTTGAAAAACTTCGTTATAGGATAAAACTGGCTTATCAGCAAGAGATTTGTCTTTAGGAGTATATACCCTAAACTTTGGTATATTTCCTATATCTGTTTCTAATTGTTCAGTAGCTGCATTTACTCTAGACTCATATCTCCCTGAATCCCCCAAATGCATAATTTCTTCACCTTTTTCAATAGATAAATCCATTGTACTTGTAGGTAAAACTTCAATCGAAAGAAGTTCCCCTTGTTCAACAGCTTTCAATTCATCCAAAGATAAGACAATATTCGCATCTGCTTGTCCTTCTAAACTGTCAATTACTACTTCTGTTTTATTCCGTCCACCTTTTTCTGTACTTAAATAGTTTGCTTTATAACGATCTTGTGTTGCCTTTACAGTATTAATAATTTTGTTTCCTAAACGAATATTAAAATGAGGCGAAACATTTTCAGCGGATGCTGTTCCTACATTCTTATATTCCAAATGTACACGTAATTTTGCTGCGTTCGCTGTATCCACAGTTGTTGCAGTAGACCAATCAAAATTATTTGTATAACTCTCCGTTTCCGTAGTTGTTTTTGAATATCCGTATCCCACATTTGCTGAAACACTTCCGGAAGGAACAGGACCGGCTGCTGAGCCTTCTACACCACCTGAACCACTTAAACCTACATTAAATGAATGTTGTGTAGATACACTTTTTTCCCATCCTCTACTAACTGATCCACCATTATTATCCGTAATGGTTGCAATAGGAATTACTTCAATTCGTTTGACACCAATTTGCAAATTCGGCATGTTGGCAACTATCGGATTGAAATTAGTATCAGAATCGTTGTTATAATTCTCAACCTCATACATATCAGTAAAAGGATCACCATCCGTATTTGCATTCATAGGATTCGATATAAATTTTGGTTTCCCTTTATCCTTCTCGGGATCCCATGCTTTCGCTTCATTTTTTCCAGTTTGTGAATTGAATTCAATTTTATATCCATTAATCTCTAAGTCGTTGGAAATACCATCTTTATCCCAATCGTTGTTTGCCATTTCAATGTTTTGTGTAATGAGTGAACCTATTTCTCCATCAGATCCGAGCGTGAAATTCTTATCTTCTTTTTTTACATCTGCATTCTCTTTGAATATTTCAACTGTACCTCCTGGATTCGGTTGTTTTACATCTGCTAAAGCAGGAGATGCTAAAGTCAGTGCCATTGATACACTACCTAATACACTAATTGCTGGCTTCAATTGTTTCATTGTTATTTTTCCTCCTTTGTTTCTAGATCCATTAGAACACCTACTAGTAAGATTAATTTCATCATATATAACAAATCTTTCTTTTCTCTCTCATAACTGTTAAAAAAGTCTCTCGTAAATATTACAAAACACTTACAGAGTTTTTAAAAGCCATAAAATCTATATATGAAACATCAAAAAGCCGTAATATGAAGAATCGATTACAATATATACAAAAAAGCAGCTAGCCAAAGCTAACTGCTCACTAACTTACAAAATTTCAGTAAAAGAATGTATTAATTTTGAAGTGTGCAAATTGGGAGAGTGACTTCAACTATAGTCCCCTTATTCACTTCACTCTCAATAAATACCTTCCCCTGGTGTGTTTCAATAATTTTATAACAGATCATTAATCCTAAGCCGATTCCCTCTTCCTTAATACTGTAAAAAGGTTCTCCTAAATATGGTATACGTTCTTTTGGAATCCCACATCCTTGATCGATAAAGCGAATCCTTATTTGATTATTATCAAGTTTATCAAATTGAATCAAAATTTCTCCTCCTGTTGGCATGGATTCAATTGCATTTTTTATAATATTAACAAATACTTGTTTTAATTGATTTCCTTCACATGGAATCAGTGGAATACCAGGTGTAAAATCAATTCTAATTTTTATATTATTCATCATTGCTTGAGGTTGCAGTAGCATTAAAACTTGATCCATTAGCACACTAATATCATTAGGTTGTATCTTTACCACCTGTGGTTTGGCTACCGCCATAAATTCATTAGTAATACTTTCTATACGCTCAATCTCTGATGATACTATATTTATATAACCCCGATTATTCTCAGTTTCCGTTGATTTTAGTAATTGCATAAACCCTTTCATTGCGGTTAATGGATTATTAATTTCATGAGCCATTGCAGTCGCTAATTGTCCTACGACAGCAAGTTTTTCAGATTTCCGTAGTAATTCTTCTGTTTTTAGCCGTTCAGTGATATCACGAGAAATACTTAGGAAAACTTTTTTACCATTTAAGTTAAAAACACGGACACTAAACTCAGTTGTTATTATTTTTCCTGTTGGAAAAACATATTCATCTTGCAAAGTGAAGGAAGTTTGTCCCTCTCTAATTTTTTCTAACAACCTTACAATCATTTTAGAATCTTGTGGTACTACATTTGGAAATGGTAACGAGAGCAGCTCTTCTCTACTATATCCAAATCTTTTACAACCAACAGGGTTTACCTCAATGAATCGACTTGGAACATGATTTTCATTCAGCTCTACTACATATACTGCATCAGTTGCTTGTTCGATTAGTGCACGGTACTTCATTTCACTATCTTTTAATTGTTGGTGTAATCGCTGTCGTTCTCTTTCTGCTTGTTTTCTTTCAGAGATGTCTCTACATATTGCAGATAAAGCTATCACATTTCCTCTTACGTCTAGTATAGGAGAAACTGTCAGACTGACATCAAGAAGACTTCCATCGTTACGTCGTCTAACAGTTTCTAATCTGGTAACTACGGATTCTCCCGTTAGAATTTTCTGAATATTTTTAAGTGATTCTTCCATTAAGAAATCTGGTACACAGGGTAATCTCTTACCTATGATTTCTTGTAATGACCATCCAAATATCTTTTCATAAGCTTTATTTGCTTGTAAAATATGCCCTTCTCGATCAGAAATGGTAATAGCATCTACATTATGCTTTATAAATGATTCTAGTAATTCTTTGGTAGCTCTTAATTCTGATTCTACCTTTTTCCTTTCGGTTATATCGACTATAGAACCAACAACTTCCATAACTTGTCCATTACGTTTAATCGGCCTAAGTGCAATAAGAATAATCGTTTTATCATCTGGCCAGGGTAATTCGAATATAATTTCTTTCCCTTCCCATGCCTGAAGATAATACTTCATCAATTGTGGAACTAAATGTGGTGGAACAATAGAAGCATCAATAGTCCGTAAGCTTTTCCCTACCACCTGTTCAGAATAAAATCCTTTTTGATAATAAAACTGTCCATCACATAAAGTGTGTATAAAGTGCTTACCCACTTTTTTAAATTTAAAAATCCCTCCTTGAAGCTCATGTACGGTATCTGTGAGTTCTTGCTTGGATTTTTTTAATTCCCGATTCATTTTAGATAAGTCCTGTGTTAAATAATATAATCTCTGGTAGGCTTCCATAAGAAATAGCCCAATTAAAAGCCCTAAAGCTATATATAATAAGCCTCCAGTGTAAAGTAACTTAGTATTAAAGAATACACCAACTAACCACTTTATTCCGACAAAAACAAAAAAATATAAAGATGCACTTTTAAAAGGATGAAGGTTTTTAAAATATGTTTTAAAAGTAACAAATAGGATACCCAAACCTAAATAAGCAATCACAGGAGGTTCCCAGTAACCTCCAATGTAAAAGATACGCATTATAATAATGCTAATTAATGTAATCCAACCAGCAATGCGACCAAAGTAAATAAAAGATAGAATAAGAGGAACAACTCGAAGATCGTAGGAAAATCCCATGTATGGAAAAGAAAAGAGCATCAAAGTAACTGCAATAATCCCTCCATAGAATTTTTCGAAATATCGCCTGGAATGAATCAAAAACACTTGAATAAATATCGCTGCGCTAACTAATAAAGAAAAAATAGAAAGATTGATAAAATAGTCTTTAATAATCATGTAATGTCCCTCCTTGCATTAAAGATATATTCGACAAAAAAACTGAAAATCCTACAAATAGTACAAACAGTTCAGGTGTAAAAAATATAATTCCCTACATGACAGTACATGTAAATAGTATCATTTTGATTCAAATCGAAAACCAGAGAATCTTCCATTTGAACCTTCAAACACCCCAAAAATAAGGTATTTATTCTCTCTTTTTATTTAAATGTTTTTTATAAATTAATCAATTCCTTCACTATTACAATTCTTCAAATTCCTCAATTTCGGCTTTTCGCTTTAAAAATATTGCAATATCTTTATTACAAGTTACTCTTTTAATGTATTTGCAATCTTTTGGTTAAGCCATACACATAAAGCAACCAGCACCTTGATTCAATATTCACTTTTTTGCTGTACAAATTCTTTTGCTTTAGCTAGGTGTTCTAGGAAATAAGGAGCCTTATGCCGTTCAATTTTTCACTTAACTTGGTGTCTAGTTTAGTGTACCATCCCCATGCCCATCAACTTAAGAAAATAGATTCACCCCAAAACGAAAATTCTATCCATTGTTGTCTATTAATAACGAGAATTATGTAAATGAGCTGTCCATATGGGCAGCCTATTGTATTTTTTGCTTAGGGTGTTTTTATGTAGTGCTTGATGAAAAAGTAAGAAATAATCTTTAATTATGTACATCGCTTTATATTCACTTAGTTCTTTTGGTTTCTTACGTAACAGGAGTTCTCTCATTTTAAACATAGTAGAAGAACATAATAGGATACTAATGAGTTGTCCATAAAGGTGGCATTCTAATCGCTCTTGTTTTTGATGCATATTCATAAAAAGCACGTCACCCTTTCTCATTAACATAAGAGAATAGTAACGTGCTTTTAAGTTTAAGAATAGTCTAAATCCTTAAGTTGATGGGTACGGGGGGGGTACTCCTATTAAAGAAAATTCCCATTCTAAAATAGAAGATACTTGTAAATTTAGTACGAAACTCAGTTGAACTCCTGTTACTTAATTGTCCCCATCCCACCAATTTTCACATTTACCTTGACGTTTACATCGCCCTTTGCTAATTCATTATTCCATTTATTTTGGACTTTTTTCCATTCTGGATATGTGTAAGTTCTTGCATATCTCCCAAGCCCAATAGGATCAATATTGGCAGTTTGTATTTTCTTTATTAATTGCTTGAAATCAGCTTCCAGCTTAGTTTCAATCGCCTTTTGTAATTTTACACCATCCTTTCTTGTATTGAACGAAAAAAGCTGTTCTGTAATGCCGACCTTCATCTTTATATCTGTATTAAATATAAATTTATTATCATATCTTGCCTTTGTCTTTACTTTAATGTTATAGGCAGCAAAGCTTATCCAATCTTTATCCTGGCTATCCGACTTTAGTTTAATTGGGATTGTAAATGAAAAATCACCTGTAGTTCCTTGTTGCAAAATGCGTAATAGTTTGTTTTCATCAGGTTTTAGCGTTAATTTATGCCTTCCTTTTTCATCTAACAAAGCTGTACCTGCCACAAATATTTTATTCGTTTTTTTCATTTCAGTAATATTCGCTGTTACCCCTTTGTCTGCCATTTGTTCATGTAGTTCTTGAAGATTTGTTTTTACTGTGATATTTCTTAAAGAGGCTGTATCAACTAGTTTTGTTAAATATAGAGGAAGACGCGGCTTATCTTTTGGGTTATAAAAGATGACGTCCGAAACAGGTCCATCAACAGCAACAACCCTTGTAGTAACTGTATTTTTGGGGTCTCGTTGAAATGGATCGAGATATTTCATCCAATTTTTTTGTTTCAATAGCCGTTTTCCAACTAAAATCACCTGTGTTTTACTTCCCGAGGTAAGTGCCATAACAGTAGCATCAAATTTGTCTCTAGAATTTCGAATCGTAGCAGATTTCACACCCGTAACTTCTTCTTTTACCTTGGCTTCTTTATTAAAAACAGGACTTGACATGTACACCAATAGATTATTATTACGATCTAAATCGATACCAAGTACAAGAGTAAGGGAAACATCTTCAATATTTGTTTGATCAAAGCATCCAGTCATCATGAACACCGATAACAAAATACAACATAGTACTTTTCTTTTCAATGTATCTTCCCCCAATGAGACTTCTCATATAGCCAGCCATACATCCATAAAATGATAGGTAATATATAGGTTAACCCAATCCCAGCATTCGATAACACCTGTAGTCCCGTTTCGGCTTGATTCCAACTAGGACTAATCCAGAATACGAAGCCGATAATGAGTAATAAGAGAATAACTACATGAGAGCTGTGATCTTGTTTCCCAAGTAATCGGCTTGAACAAAATACAGAACAGAATATTGCAGGAATCCAGCATGTAGAAACAACGGGCAAGTAAGTAGCCAATAAAATCATGTCAAAACGTTCTAAAAACCGAAATTCAATTACTTTAAGTAAATTTAGTACCGGTTGGTTAAATTGCGTAATGCTATCAGGGCTAAAATAGGCAAAGCAAACAATAGTAGCGAATAAATAAAATAACATCGTTAAAGTGTTTGCAATAACCATTCCATGGACTGCATACTGTTTTTTTCGTAAAAAGGGATATAAAAAGAACGCAATGTCAAATCCTAAATAAGCATAGATAGTGGTCGGCACAGCCGTTAATATAGGCTTCCACCCCTCTTTTAAGAGCGGAAAGAATGGCATCCAACTTCCGTTCTCTTTAAGAGGTACCAAAAAAAATAACGGAATCCAAAGCAACATATAAAAAGTAAGTTCGGAGTACCGCCCTATAATACGAGGGCCGTTACGTGCGACAAGAAAGGTAG
This sequence comes from Bacillus sp. K2I17, assembly GCF_002209985.1. Lineage (NCBI taxonomy): Bacteria > Bacillati > Bacillota > Bacilli > Caryophanales > Bacillaceae > Bacillus > Bacillus sp. K2I17. The sequence goes on along the minus strand of NZ_NJGF01000016.1, from coordinate 56,124 downwards.
GAATCGAAAACAAAAAGATAACTAGATAATCAGGCGTTTTTGGAAGAAGCCATCCCTTAAGATAAAGCATAGCGTTCACAAGAACAGTACAAGAATAAAAAGCGAAGTACATCATGTAAATAACAACAAGTGTTTTCCCTATTATTTTCCCGAAAAATCGTATAAGAATTTCGTAAAGTGTGTCCTCGGGATATTTTGCAGCTGTTTTCACAATAAAAACACCTGATATTGTGGAGAATATCCAGCCAATCAATATAGCTATCCATCCATCTGTTCCAGCTTTTTCTGCAAGCACACGTGGAAGAGATAGAACGCCAGTGCCGACCTGCATTCCATTGATTAAAACAATATACTGAATAAGAGTGATGTCATTATAGGCATATTTTTTCATAATTTCACCTTTTGTTATGATTCTTACCTTGTCGAATAGATTGAATAGCTCCTGTACCCTTAGGACGCCTTCTGATTGCCCATAAAGGAAAGCGTATAAAAGTATCTTTCATATCTGCAAAGCGAAACGGTGCTAACGGTGTTCCATAAGGAGTTCCTAGCGATTCAAGACTGATAAGATGTCCAATTAATGTCATCCACCCGATAACCAGTCCTACAATTCCAAATAATGCAGCTAAGATCATCATGGGGAATCGTAAAAGTCTAACTGCAGATCCCATATCATAGTTAGGGATAATAAAAGAAGAGATGGCTGTAACAGCAACAACAATAATCATAATGTTACTTACAATTCCGGCCTGAACAGCTGCTTGTCCAATGATAATACCTCCTACCATTCCAACTGTCTGACCAATCGGGGTAGGCAGGCGTAAGGCCCCTTCTCTCATCATTTCCAGCGTTATTTCCATAAGTAATGCTTCCATTACTGGAGCAAAAGGTACGCTTGTTCTTGACTCTGCAATAGATAAATAAAGCTCTACAGGAATAACTTCGAAATTAAAGGAAATAAACGCAACATAACTCGCTGGCAAAAATAGAGCAACCAAAAAGGCGATAAAACGAAGTATACGAATAAACGAAGCAACTAGCCATCTTGTACCGTAATCATCCACCCCTTGAAAAAAAGAGATGAAATTTGTTGGAGCAATTAATACATTTGGCGAATGATCCACTACAGTCACAAATCTGCCCTGTAGAATGTGCGATACGGCTAAATCAGGTCTTTCTGTTAACATAAATTGTGGAAATGGTGAGTACGGGTTATCTTCAATGAATTCAATAAGTTCACCTGTACTAGTAACAGCATCAACTGTTATACTTTGAATCCGTGTTTCTAATTCCTTTAGCACATCCTCAGAAGTTACATCTTTTAAATATAAAATAGAAATCTTTGTTTTGCTTCGTAAACCAATTGTTATCTCTTTTATCATTAATTGGCGATGTGGAATATACCTTCGAATCATTGTGATATTTTGAGCTCCGGTTTCTACAAATCCTTGATGCCCACCTTTTAGAGATATTTCGTTATGAGCATCTTCAATACTTCTTTGCGGCCATCCTTTTGTGTCCAATTGATACGCTGTAGTTCGACCGTGAATTAATAAAACACTATCCCCTTCTAAAATAGCATTTTCACTCTGACTCCACGTATTAATAATTTTAATTTGTCCTAATGTAATGGGAAGTTCTGTATTGGTATCAAAATCACTATTCATCAAAGGACTTAGAACATGATTTTGAATCAATTCTTTATCTGTTAATCCAGACAAATATACTAAAGCGGCTTCTAGTCCAGCTTCTGTCATTTGAAACCGTCGAATCACTAGATCAGGTGATTGATGAAATACATTCTGAAGCTCAGCTATATTCTTCGATAAACTAGCTTCTAAGAGAGAGTCTTCTATATTTTTTTGGGGAACAGGAGTATCGTCTCGTATTGAACATGATTTAGGATTTTCTCTATATTTTAACCATTTCAGAAATTTAGTCATGGCTTCCTCACCTTCTATGCACCTTCTATAGTATGTTTAGTATGCATATATGAAGAAAAAATATCCTAATAATTAGAGAGATAACGCCAGACTTATTACTATAAAGTTTTTGGTGCATATTTCATAAAGGCAGGTTGCAATTCTCATTAACATAAGAAAATAGTAACCTGCTTTTAACTTCAAGAATAGTGTAAATCCTTAAGTTGATGGATGTGGGGTACCGCCACGTGCCCATCAAGCTAAGATTTTGAGATACCCCCCATGCCCATCAACTTAAGAAAATAGATTCACCCCAAAACGAAAAAATGAGCTTTTCTGTTAAAAGTTAGCACAAAATTTCGTTCTGGGGGTATTTGTTTTTCTTAGCTTGATAGCGATGTGTACCATCCCCAATTAATGCATTTTTTGGGTTCAGTTCATTATATTTTCTACTTTGTCTTTATACACAACATATTCTTTCCCATCCACTACTGCTACCACCGCAAATTCATCATTTGGATTGAATGAAAGCCAGTCAGCCCACATGCTTGTATTAGCACCTCCACTCCACATATGATGAACAGTGTTTTTAGTTAAATTCATAACTTTATAAGACGCATTTGGTGCATTTGTTCCAGTCTTTATTTCAAAAGTGTATGCGTTATGGATTTTTTTATAAAAGTAAAAAACGTTTGATGGACGAAGTAGATTCATAAAATCCTGTTCTTTCTTCTCTGCAATTTTTATGCCTTCTAGTAATGTGACAACATCTGTTCTTAATGTTTTCCAACTATCTTTAGCTGAATTCAAGTTAGGCTTTAAAAATTTATATCTATTTTGATCAGCTTTTTCATCAGCTTTATCAATATGCCCCAGTACGCCCGAATATTGAGAGTCTAAATCATCCCATTGTGTGGACATATAAGTAAGAGCAGTAATAGCACTATCAATCGTACTATGCATATCACTAATATTATGAAATGCAACTCCGACTACACGATTTAATGTAATTTTATAATCAACAGTTTTACGTAATTCTGCTAAAGCAGGCTCTAATCGACCTAAATTATCTCTAGCAGTACCTATCATTATGCCACCAGAAATAAGCGTGGGGATAAAAGGTATTTTCACCATTATTAATCCATCAGATTCTAATTTCTTATAATAGTTTACTTGTCCTAAAACTTCATCTAAACGCTTTTGATCAGTCTCCACATCAGCTCCTTGGTTTTTTAAAATCGATTGCAAGGTCTCTTTATGGCTTCCAAATACTCTAACATCTTCTCCAATAGCGTTTTTAAATTTAGTTAATTCTTCTATTAATACTTTTGCAGACTTCTGGTTTCGTTGAATTCCCCCCCTTAAATCAGTAATCCCCTTTTTTAAAGTATCCCCATTTCCATTGTTGATCGCCTCTACTAATGTTTCATAATAATTTTCAAACTTTGTATCGTATTCAATAATGCCGGTCAATGTATCTAAAAGCTGTTTTTTTACTTTTGTATTCCATGTAACAGCATGTGCTCTTGCATTCTTTTGATCCTGTACAATTTTACTAGGTAAATCTGCATACCCATTAATAGAAATTCCTTCAAAACTCACATCCGGATTATTAATTAGCAAATAAGAATATTCATTCATAGCTTTTGCAAATAACCCAGCATCTTGTACAGTTTTTTTCATCTTTTCTTCATTTGCTGAAAGAGACATATCTCCAGTGTTCGTTTGTTCAGTTTCAATTGCAAAGGTTGCTACTGGTGTGACTGCATAGGTAGTTGTCATAATTAAAAATGCTGATACAGCCAGTATTTTATAAGGTTTTTTTTTCATCTTTTCTTATTCCTCCTGTATAGAGTATGATTTCAAGTCCTATTCTTATTAAAAGACGATGTAGTTGCATAGATTCGATATTATTAAGCGAATCTATATAAACTGTCCCCTATTAATCGATTCTGTTACAAATTTTTAAAAACAAGCAAACTACATGGCTATCTTTTTATTTGGATAAAACTTATATATAAGTGAAAGGCGAAGTCTTTAATGAGACTCCGCCTTTTTAATATATAAGGATTTATTAATTATCGCTTTACTGTTTAACAGTGTAATCATAGACTCTCTATGTTATGGTTCACTTTGCAACAGAATTAATATTTCCCTATTTTTGTGGAGTAACAGTTTCCACTTTTAATTCCTTTATCCCTTCTTTTAATGTAACAGCATCTGTTCTTAATGTTTTCCAACTGTCTTTCGCTGCATTTAAATTAGGTTTTAAGAATTTAAATTTATTTTGATCCGCTTTTTGAGCTGCATTCTCAATATGCCCTAGAACGCCCGAATATTGAGAATCTAAATCATGCCACTGCGTGGACATATAAGTAAGAGCGTTAATAGCATCATCAAGTGCCTTGTGCATTTCATTAATATTACTATAAGCAACTCCAACTACACGATTTAATGTTACTTTATAATCCACGGTCTGACGTAATTCTGCTAATAAAGGCTCTAACTTACCTAAATTATCTCTTGCCACTCCTACTATAATACCGCCAATTATCGGTAGACCCAAAATAGCACCCTTCATTACATTAAACCCATCAGATTCTAATTGTTTATAATAGTTTACTGATCCTAATACTTCTTCTAGACGCTTTTGATCGGCTTCAACATCTGCACCTTGGTTTTTTAAAATCGACTGCAAGAGATCTTTATTGCTTCCAAATGCTCTAACATCTTGTCCAATAGAGTCTCTTAATTTAGTTAATTCTTCTATTAGTTGTTGTGCAACCTTTTGATTTTGTTGAATTTCACCTCGTAAATCTGTAATCCCTTCTTTTAAAGTTTCTCCATCCCCTGTATTAATCGCCTCTACCATTGTTTCATAATAATTGTCAAATGTTGTATCATATTCAACAATACCAGTCAATGTATCTAAAAGCTGTTTTTTTACTTTTGTATCCCAAGTAACAGCATGAGCTCTTGCATTCTTTTGATCTTGTACAATTCTACCAGGTAAATCCACATATCCATTAATAGTAATTCCTTCAAAGTTCACATCTGGATTTTTAATTAACATATAAGAATAGGCATTCATAGATTTTGCAAATAAACCGGCCTTTTGCAAGGTCTCTTTCATTCTCGCTTCATTTGCAGAAAGAGCCGTATCTCCATTGTTCGTTTGTTCAATTTCACTTGCAAAAGTTGTTACTGGTGAAACTACATTAGCGGTTGTAATAGTTAATAACGTCGATACAGCGAGTAATTTGTAAGGGATTTTTTTTATCATTTCATTTTCCTCCAATTTAGGTTTTAATTTTCAGTTCTATTCCTGTTTAAAAGCAATATCTTTTGAAATGAATTCTGCATCTTTATGAATATCATTCCAACTTTCTTTAGCAGCTTTTAAATCATCCGGTATTAAAGAGAATTTGTGGTCTTGCATAGAATCGATATTATCCAGTAAATCTGTATAATTTGCGCCCATTGTATTCCATTGCTTTTGAATATTTGTTAGAGATAATATCGCTTGATCTACAGTCTGATATAGATATGCCAATGTTTCTTTCGCGTTAGTAAGCGAAAGAACTGCTTGATTAGCACGATCTGCTTTCATACTTAATTCTCCGATTTTGTTAGAAATTTCGTTATAGGAGTCCATATGCTTAGATGCCGTGACACCCGCCGCAGTTCCTAGACCGATACCAGCTGCTCCAAGAGCTGAAAGTCCACCAACAACAGCTGGTGTTGCTGTACCACCAGTTACAACAATTACAACTGCTCCTCCAATAGCTGCAATAACTAAAATAGCTGCTCCCAATCCACCACCAATTGACCATGCTAATACATCATCAAAATGTTTTTTTTGAGTAGAACGAAGTTGCTCAATTTCAGCTTGAAGTTGCGGAATCGTTGCCTGTTGACCTGCTAATATTGCAGTTAATCCACCTTTGCCATCTGGACCACCAACATTATTTTTAAAATCTGTAGAATTTTGATATAGTTTCCCTTTGAAGTCTTGTAGCATCTTAATTACATCTGTAACCTCTTTTGAATTTGTATTAATTGTAGTAATTAAATCACTTATGCCCTCTTTTAGACCTGCCTTATCTTTCTTTTGTACAGTATCTACTAAAGTGTCGTAATAATTTTGAAATTGTTCATCGTAATTTACAATATTACGAGCTGTTTTTTGAATCTGTGGCTTCGCTTTATCTAACCAATAATTCGCATTGATTCGTGACAGTTCTTGATTAAGGTGAATATTTTTGAGCAACTCCCCTCCTTCTGATCCTAAATCGATATTAGATAAATTTACATTCGGTTGCTTAATCATTGTTTTTGCGTACAAATCCATTACAAGAATATGAGACCCTGTTTCAGCCAATGCTTTCTTCAGTCCCTCGGGACCTAAAGCATAATTGCCTACTTTTTGTTCTTGAGCGGTCGTTTCTTGTGCAAATGCATGAATAGTGTTACCAGTAGTAGCAGTTATAACCGTTGCCAGAGTGGCTAAAGTTAGCACTTTGAATGGGAATTTTTTCATAACTATTCTCCTTCTTTCGCTAGATTCTTATAATCTTTATAGTTTTTTTGAAAAACGTAATATCAAAATTTATATACCTGTTCTTCAAGGTAACTTATTACATTTTTTAATTGTCTTAATGTATCTTTTTGAGACTGCTCGTTAGTTGCATCAACATTAGTAGATAATTTTGTAATGTTATTTTTTATTAGATCCAAATCTTCTTTATAGCGCTTTAGTAGGTCAAGTTCTACATCTACTTGGTTTGCAAACGTATGCAAATCATTTTGTGAAAGAAGAAGCATTGATTTTTGTAAATCTGCTATTGATAGTTTCGTTGTTAAATCATATATTTTTTGGTTTTGTTTCTCTAAGTCATCTAAATATGCTCGCTGCTCTGCTGTTAGTTTATTTACTTCTGCGAAGACACCAAATGTTTTCTTAATCTTTTCAGTATCAATGGCTTTCATCAGGTCATATTCTTGCGTTTTTGCGGCTGCAGCTGCAGCTATTTCACCTTGTTTGCTTTTCTCAATTGCTTCACGAGCTGCTTTTTTGGCCGATTCAATCTCTAGAACAGTTTTACCTTGTTCTGTCGCTTCTTGCGCCGCTTTTTTCTCCGCTTCTAGAATAGAGTTGTTAATTTCTTTTCCTTTATTATACGCTGCCATCCCTGCTTGAGCAGCCGGTTCAATAATTTCTTTTGAAAGACTATAAACTTCTTTGAATATAGCAAATCCCTGCTCATTTAAAGCTCCTGGTATTAATGCAATTTGTTGTAAATCATTTTGAATTGCTTTTTTGGTATTTAATATTTCATTTTTTAACTGATCTATTTTTCCTGTTCCATCTGTACCTAATATGCCTTGCGCAGTTGCCACATTAGTATCGAAATCTTTTAATTTTTTATCAAGCTGTAATTTAAGATCTGTTAATTCATTAATTTGTCGTTGCGCATTTTCTTGATTCGTCATAGCCATTTCTTGAAGAACTTCAAGTCTATCCGAAAACCCTTCTCTATCTTCTTTATTGTCTACATACGATTTTAATGTCGGGTAATAGCTATTAAATTTCGTTACAAATCCTTTACTTTTTGAATTTAATAGAATTAACTGTGGATAGAGTTCCGATGACCATTCCTTCATATCTTGTTTAATTAGGAATTGATTGGTATTTAAAGCTGGGACTTCCTCTAGCTGTACATTAGGACTCATTAAAGATTGATCAATATACGTTTGGATTAATTTAGATTGCGCACCTAATTTTCGTAATGATGAAGAAATATCCATGCTTTCCTGTTGAGTTTCTGCTTGAACGATTGGTGCTGCGAGAGTATTGATAGGAATAGTTGCTCCAGTTACAATGGATGTTATTAAAAATCCTGTCATTATTTTATTTTTCATTCCGTACACTCCTTTACCATGTTTTTTTATAACTTGATTCATATAACTTGTACGCCCTAGCGCTAGGCTCTCTCCTTGCACACGCATGGGGAATGGGAAGTCTTTCGGATAGGGTGTTATCGTTATTATTTACTTCTAAGAGGATCTAAGGATTTTACTTCCCTCTCATTTAGATACTCTATTTTTCAAATAGTAAACGATAAAAATTCATCAGCTATATTTGAATTAGCTGCCCAATGAGTAGTAAAATATTATTTCCCCCTTAGAGCTGCTGTTTAACTTACAGATCCGTGAAGATAGATAACCATTGCTTCTAGAGTTAATCCTGTCATGACCTTTTTTTAATATCAATTTCATAATATGGGTTTTAGTTTTGTCAGCAATAGCCTTACAAGACTACAAAAGATGAAATTATACTGTACATTGCTTATACTTTTATTGCGGAATAAATTCACTTTTGCTATGTAGAAACTTAAAACCCATTTTTACAAAAATACTACTTTTGAGATTCTAAATACCTTAAAAATAAACTGATTATTAAGAAAATTATCCACAACATAATGTTACTTGCAAATTTAATAACCTCTATCTCTATTAGCTTGCTCTTCTCCCTTCTGTGTGGTCATACCAGTTATGTTGTTCATTAAAACATTAAATTTCCAATGCGTAAATAGCAAAATTTTGTCGATTGAGCTCGATAATTTAACTATTAAGTAAAAATACGAGTCTAATTAATTATATCAATATAATTAATTAGGAATTACAGCTCTGTAATTGTAATGATTACAAATTAAAGTGTATACGGTTAGTAAATAACCATTTTAGCTCAACCAAGCAATTTTATTTTTAAAAAAATACTTATAGAATAATTTAATAGGTTTTTTTATACTTTTTTCCTTTTATTTGGTTATGTATAATTGCATATAATATAGATATATCAAGTGATATATGTTATATTATTAAACTTTATGTAATAGTCCCTAATATCACCATTATTAAATACTTAACATGAAGATATTAATCTATAAACTTATTCCTCGTTATAACTATGGGTTTTAAAATATAAAAAAAGCCGCAAAGCTTTCTCGAGAAGAACCTTTGCGGCCTTCTGTTTTTTTATCTCCTTAGAAAAATAATGGATAGTGTACTCTTTAAAATTAACAACATGTTATAAATCTTACCCTTGTCCTTTGGCTTCACTAAATGTTTCATGGACTCTTCAAGATCTATTTGAATACATACTCCTTTTCTAGATCAATCACATACCCTTTCTAGAGTAAAAGAAACAGTATGCTCAAGTTTTACAGTTACTTGCGCGTATATTAAAGTTTTTTCACAAGAAACTGATACTAAGCTTATATTACGGTATATTTTTCACGATACTGTCTAGGTGTCATGTTAGTTGATTTTTTAAAAACCCTTGTAAAATAACTTTGGTCGTTAAAATTAAGCCAAGCACAAATATCTGATAGTGGATATGTAGTGAGTGTTAATAATTTTTTTGCTTCTTCCACTCGTTCCCTTTGAATAAATTCACTTAAAGGAATTCCCACTTCTTTTTTAAATAATTTAGATAAATAAGTAGGCGTAATATCCAAATGATTAGCGAGTTCATTGAGAGATATTCCATCGTAAACATTTTTACTAATATGGTTCATACATGTAGTAACCGCATTTGAAAATTTTTGCGCATTGAATTCTTTCACTCGATCTGCAAAAGTACGTAAGGCATCTCCTGACAATCGCCTTACAGAGTCCACGTTCTCTAGTTGTTCCATGGTTTGGATATACAAAATACTAAGAGCAAAAGCAATGTCTGGTGGGAGATTACCTTCTATCGCATATCGAGTTGCTAAAGTAATCGCAATAATCCCATGGTTTTTTTGGTTTCTGAGTGGATCCGCTGTTAAAATTAATTCCGTATCTTCCTGCGAAACTGCATACATATATTGCAACAACTTCTTTTTATTTCCCTCTTTGATTGCTGAAAAATAATTATGTACTAATGCCATGTTGTGAGTTTTTGGTTTATTTTGTTGACGTTTTAAAATATATAGATCAGGTTTCACAATTTTATAGGGAACTTCCTCTAACACTTTATTTTTTTCTACCACAATATCAACATCTAACTTTTCATTGAAAATCATGTAATGCAATAAAATTCCCATATCAATTAAAGAAGTTTTTTTAACCTCAGGTAGGGATTGAAAATAGGTTAGTCTTTCTTGAATATTATCATTTGAGTTAAATTCTTTTCGAAGTTTAAAGGTTACATCATCCGATCCCTTTGGATGTATAGTGGGGCCAATTATTATAGTCCCTTTTATATAATCATGATTTTCTATATGAATTAGGATGAAATTTTCAAGATAACTGTTACATCTGAAAAGGGGCAAATTATAGGGATCATTTTCTTGATAAATGTCACTAAGATATTCTTCTTTAGAAGAATAAAAAGGACTACAAATATCCTCAGAATTAGAATGATATAAGATTTTTTTGTCTGTGGATAAAATGTGAACAGGTACATTAAAGGCTTTATGTGCGAGATCACACAAGTGTTGTATATCGATTGAATTATTCATTACCTTCTCCTCTTAATTAGATTACTGATAAATTTTTACATCGTTCCTGTATAAATTCATAAATTATTTTCCGTCAGGTATAACTCACGACAAAATATTACTATAAAATATCAAATTAGTACAATTCACGACAAAATATTACTATATTTTTTTTATGAAAATCATATATTATTTATTTGTAAGTAGCATCTAAATATCAGAGTAGTTAGGAAAAGTGTGAAAGAAATAGATTCTTTTCTTATAATTTTCTAAACGACAATGAAATGAGCTGAGATCGTTTCTTAATTCTCCAAGATCTAATCATAGAACTTGGGAAAACAGTGAAGAACCTACAAAATACAGAAACAAGGGATGATTGGAGTATACAACTCTAGTAAGTAATAGCTTCTTGCTAATCCTGCGAAAAATCTAGCCTTTGCGGATACATTGCCAGACGAACTAGAATATGCCCCAGGTACATTACAAATAGTAGGCTAAACAGTGACAGATACAATTCGATACAGACAAAAGTAAATTTAATGTAGGAAAAGAAAACGAAGAATTTTGGGATGTGACACATACAGAGTGGCATACAATGGTACTCCATGCGAGGGACAAGCTGGAAAAAAGATTAAAAATACAGTGAAAGTCCAAGGAGATACTGTATCACCGTAAGAACTAACAGCCAAAAATTCAATCACTTGGACAAACTGAGATTAAAAAAGTGGATGCTGCAAATTCGAATATAAAACTGATAAACTGCTGTATTCCAAATTTTTGACAAAGATAATAAAGAAGTCGAAAATTTAACAGCAGATGAAAATGATAAAGCTATTTCTGAACCACTGTACTTCGGAAAATTCACGTTGGAAGAAATTCAAGCACCAAATAGGTCTACGTTATTTAAAGATCTAATTGAGGGAAAGGTCTTATCATCAGTACAAAAATAAAAATAGAAAACACAAAAAGCGAATGGAATATTAAAAATACTGACGATATAGTGCCAACTATTTTTATCTAATTGGCACTATATTACTGGTCGCAACATTAGTTTTAGTTTCCGCAAAAGCGGAAGAAATAAATAGATTCAAAAATTATTAGGGATAGCAGCGGTGACACAACATATAAATATTTTTTTTATATGTTGTTAATCTTTGTAGTATCAATCTTTATGCTACCTAGCTTTATTACTCCATCACATAAACATATTATTTATTTTCTAAGTACAATGGCTATTACTTAACAAAAACAACACCTCTAATTAAGAGGTGCAGTCACATAGATCCAAATTAATAGTAGACATTAGACACTTATTTCACAGTAAATTGACCTCAAAATAATAGTTACTGCAATATCAGGATTTGTTTATTCTATAACAAAAGAAATGTCACTTAAGCATTCTTTGTATGCTACTTTTAATTAATATATATGACACCCTTAATTTTCCACTCTATTTTTAGTTAAGAATCAAAATACTGAAGCCAATGAAATTGTATTACATTGGCTTCAGTATTTCAGATTTAAAATTACGAATAAAAACAAAATAACGTTTAAACACCCTGTTTTCAATCGTGTGAAATTTAATCCTTATCGATACATATGACATTCACACGACCGCTAAAAACCCTTAAAAAGCAATCTGAGAGTCCGCTTTTTCTGATTAACAATCATTTTTTAAAAATTTATGTGAAAAATCAATATTTAGTAAATCTTATTATCCGAGACACAATTATTGCCGTAATCAAGATAATAATAGCGGTTATCAAGCCAGATTCTCCAATCCAAATCTCAGTTTGATACCCTGTACTTGCACGTGCGAAAGGTCCTTGAATAATGGCATTCCAAGTAGTATGGATGATAACCGAAGGCCAAACGCTACCTGTGATAAGTCGTAAATAAGCTGTAATATAACCGAATGGTACAATACAAAGATAGATGCCCAGTACTGAAAGAACGACAGATGGTCCCTCTACATATAGACCAGCAATAACTATTGGAACATGCCACGTTGCCCAAATCAATCCACTAATAAGGATAGGCCGTGAAAACTCTGCATCGACTAGCCTTGTGAGCATATAACCTCGCCAACCCATTTCTTCTCCCAAAACTGGGATTAAGTTAAGCAAACTTCCGAAAATGCCGCTCAATACTACTAGATAAATGAAACTGAATGGTGCCGTTACATACTGAAGCCCAAGTAAATTGTAGATCGGTTCTAACATACCACCTTCGGGATGCTGAAACCCCGCAATTCCGCTCAACCAGGCGATAGAATAAGTAATTCCACAAATAATCATAGGGATTAGCAGAGCAAAACCAATCCCCTTCCATATCTTTAAGTTACCGAGACTAAAAGATACATCTTTAAACCCTTCTTTCAGTATTATGCGAGTCAAAATAGAAGATAATGCTGGGGTAAACATATATACCACAATAAGCGGCATACTTTTCGTAATTATTACTACTACATTTAGGATAATTGAAGTAATGATTAAGATACTCAGAAAAAGTTGAAGTCCTACTTTAGCACGTTGGATTTTATCTTTATTGTGGAACGATTTTGCGTGTAATATCATTGTAATCCGCCCTTCCCCTATAATTCACTTGTTTATCGAATATACTTCTTGTCATTTCCACAGACACAACTTAGAATAAAAATATTTTTGTATACAAATTCATTCATCTTTAAAATCCCTCCCCAATTTATAATCTAGTCTTACTTACGACTCATCAATGTAATTATTATTTATAAGTTGTCATAGCCGATAGTACAAAAGTGTAATGATTAGTCTATGACCTGTGTCAATTAACCTTATGACAATATGTAACTAGAAAATATGATATGGGATAGATAACAATTGAATTAAGGCAATTGATTCGTGCAAGTACATGAATCAATCTTGCTTTTACAAATAATTCAATTGAGGTGGAAAAAAATGAATAAGAAAAGAATAATTGCAATGGTTAGTACAGCTTTATTAGTCACAGGATGTGTAGAAGTAGGAAAGGCTCAAACAGTAGCAGTCGAAAATTCAGATCAATCAATCCAAAAAAATATAGTTAAATCCATACAATCACAGGCTTACCCATTAAAAACGATAGAGCCGTCAAAAAAATTTGAGGATTTAAAACCACTTAAGAAAATGATTGGGAGCGCACAATATGTAGGATTAGGAGAGACTACTCATGGAAGCTCTGAAATTTTCACTATGAAGTTTCGCCTTGTGAAATATTTGGTTACTGAGATGGGTTTTACAAATTTCACAATGGAAGAAGATTGGGGAAACGGCTTAAAACTAAATGAATATATCCAAACAGGAAAAGGAAACCCTAGGGAATTTTTAAATTATTTATATCCTACTGATGAAATTATAGCCATGATTGAGTGGATGAAAGATTATAATGCTAATCCATCCAATAAAAAAAAGATACAATTTATTGGGCTTGACTTAAAGGAGATGGACCAAGGTTGCTTTAATAAAGTAATTGATTATGTAAGGCTGCATCGACCAGATTTGCTGGCAGAAGTAGAAGAAAATTATAAAGAATTGTCGGCTTTTAATGGAAGTACAAAGGAATATATGGACCTCGCTCCTGAAATAAAAGAAAAGTTCAAAGCAAACGCTGAGAGAGTAGCCCAATTACTAAAAGATGAGAATGGGCAAGCCAACACAGAAATGGCTTCACCCGAGTACATCTGGGCGAAAGCAACGGCAAGTGCAATAGAGAAATATACAACAATGCTAATTCCTAACGACTATCCAAGTATGTTAAAGCTACATGAGCAATACTTGGCCGATCATGCAATGTGGGCACAAGAGACATTGGGTGGTAAAACGATAGTATGGGGACACAATATTCATATAGCTAAAGGAATTATCGATGAGGAATTATACCCTTATGCTGCAGGGCAGAATTTGAAGGAACGTTTAGACAATAATTATGTCACAATTGGCAGTACAACTACGGAGGGGAATTTCACCTTATACAACGACACCGGAGATAAGATTATAACAGATCCGATTCCACAAGATGTAAATAGTTTCAATTATACCCTCGGAAAAGTACCATATAAAATGTTTTTATTGGATAACCGTCACCTTAAAGGACCGGCAGAGAAATGGGTTAAAGCAAAAAGACCATTACTAAGTATAGGGGCACGACTCTTACCGAACCAATTGGCATACTTTGATAAGTCATTGCTTGAGCAATTTGATATTATTTTTCACATTCGAAAAACAAGTCCATCTCATATTAAATAAAGTGAAACTTTAATCAGTGGGGATTTTCTTCATCCCCCACTGATTATTAGTTGAACCAATCAGACTTTTATGGGCAGTTGATCCCCCACCTAAATTCTTTGCTTTTGCTGCATTTTCAGGTGGGGGTCTTACTGCCCATTAAAGCGGGATAAAAGTACAAAACAATCCCTTCTTGCATCTGCAAGAACGGGATTGTTTTATGGAGATTAATATAAGCATCTTTTTTAACCAGAAGTAGGTTACTCTCCCCTTTTTAGCATCATTTAGAAATGTCATATGACACTTTTACACTAGTGAGAATGACAAAAAAAGCAGTACAATTCGGTTATTACATAGATAGGAGCGAGAACTTTATGAAATCAAGATTCATCCAGAATGGTTATTTTTTATTGCTAACTTTCGTTACAGGATTGTTTTATTTTTGTTTTTATCTAATAGCTCTGCTATTCAGTTTCACCCTTTCATTTACGGTAATTGGGATTCCACTAGTTATACGTGTACTACAGACTACTACACCTTTTATCCAATTCGAGCGCATACAGACGAAAATTTATACAGATATTTCAACAGACTCTTATGATAAAAGTATAACAATAGATACATCGAACTGGACTCAGGTGAAATTAGTGCTTACTGATCGTCGCACTTGGTCTGCTGTCTATTGGTTAATGCAGAAATTTGCGATTGGCATTTTTAGTCTCATTAGTGCAACCATTTTTTATGTAATGCCACTTATGTTCCTGTTAGCACCACTACTGTATCGCTACATTGAAATGAATATCATATTCATACAGATAGATACGTTTGCCAAGTCACTCTTTGTAATGTTTATGGGTATAGTATTTACCGCCATAAGTATTAAAATAGTAGATGGTTTAACAAAGAAAATTGGGGGCTATACACGTAGCATGATCCGGCAACTAAATCAATAAAGGTTTGCCTTCTGTAAGAGAATTGCAGTGTAAAATTAAAAAGTATAACAATGTATGAAGGATTAATTTATAATATAGGAAGTAAAAAGGTAGGCTACTTAGGGGGTAAATGACTTGTTAGATATGGTTAAGTATTGGTTTTGGTACGATTGGATTATGTTAGGAGTCCGTATACTTGTTAGTGTCTCTATCGCCATAACCACATTAGATTTTCAGGATAGTTTAACATTGCCAATTTGGATTATTATTCTTTGGGAAATTATTGCCTTCTCTGTTCCATGGGTAGCCTTACTATTCAATTATAAATATTATTTGTTCACAGAAATACTGCTATATGGTGGACTGTGTATATATTTAACTTCTTTATTTCCGGGAGCTAACGTTACATTTCTTATATCGGTTTTTCTGATTGCTGCGAATAGTCAGCATTTGTCCTATTATTGGACAGCTCCAACAACAGTTTTTATAACAACTGGAATTTTCTATGCGGTTGCGCCAAGTAATAGCTATTGGATTATGGTTACCAACTATGGACTTGCTTATGTAATGGGCTTCGCTTTCCATTTATTAATCGTCAATCATAAGCAAAATGAAGCGATTCGTAAACAAAACGCGGTACTTGAGCAATATATGTCTCAGATTGAACGCATTACACTGGCAGAAGAACGGAACAGACTGTCGAGTGAGCTTCATGATACAGTTGGTCACGCTTATACTTCTATTATTATGGGGATGGAAACATTGCGTACCGAACTTGCTACTGAAATGGGTATACAGAGGCTAGATTCTCTGCTTGAAATGGGACGGAAAAGCATCGAGGACGTGAGAGGTTACCTACATCAAATGGATTCTCCGTGTCAATCGCCTTCCTTAATTCAATCTCTACAAAATCTTGGAGCCGAATTTCAGGAGCACGCTCAGGTAAATGTAAGTTTTAGGATATTCGGAGAGGAATATGAATTGTCTCGGCAAGCGAAGATAGCCTTCATTCGTTGCTTACAAGAGTCCCTTACGAATGCAGTACGTCATGGACAGGGAACTGAAATTATAGTTTCATTGCAGTTTGAACAACAATATACGAGATTAGAAGTTCAAGATAATGGAAAAGGAAATGTAGAATGGCAGGAAGGCTTCGGTATGAATGCGATGAAAGAACGGGCAATGAACTTGCAAGGTCAATTGTCTGTATATACAAAGCCAGAGGATGGAATGCTTGTTACATGTACCATACCACGACAAACTGAAATAAAAGATGGACTTATTCGTTTATTAATTGTAGACGATCAGCCATTTGTTCGAGAAAGTTTGAGGACACTACTCGATAGATATGAAGATTTAAATGTAGTCGGTTTGGCTGAGGATGGCAATCAAGCCATCGATTTGTGTGGGCGCCTTCAACCCCATGTTATACTTATGGATTTAGATATGCAGCACATGGATGGAGTCGAAGCAACCAAAAAGATTAAGCAACAATGGCCACATATCCGCGTATTGATCTTTACAACGTTTCAGGATACCGAACAGGCGTTAGAATCGCTTCGCAACGGTGCGGATGGTTTCTTACTTAAATCTATTGAAACGTTGGAGCTAGCTAATACGATACGTCTTATTCACAAAGGTGGGACACTAATTGATCAGGGAATGTCTCACAAAATATTTGAGAAGTTTGATGTGCAAAAAGAGACACCACAATCAAAAGCAACCGCTTATGAGCTAACAGCTAGGGAGATAGAAATATTGCAGCTAGTAGCAAAAGGCCTTCGATACACTACCATAGCATCAAGGTTATATTTATCGAGTGGTACGGTCAGAAATTATGCTTCCACAGCTTATACAAAGCTAGGAGTCCGTAACAAAGAAGAAGCTGTTCAAAAGGCTCTAGAAATTGGAATTATTGAATAACAAAATGTTTCGCGGTGTATAAAAATGAGCAACTGTAACAGAGTAAATAAGGCCCGTTATCGTATAAGTAAATGTTAAAACACTTACTGTTTTGTCATAATAAAATTATTGAATCTTATCCTATAAAATAGCCTACTATCCACTTAACTGATAGTAGGCTTTTAAAATCATTTAAGAACTGGGTTATATTCTAATTTATAATTTTTAATCAGTGGAAATATTATCACTTCGGCTCTAAAGTTAACACTTTCCCCTCTATCCCCTCCGTATTCAATGTAGTCGTATGATACGTTCCATTTACCCAATCATCTATTTGATCATGGTACCAATCGCTTCTAAAATGTCCCGATTGTCCCGGTCCTACAATATGATAACCGTTTGACATATCTTTTGTATCAATAACAAATCTCCAAGAAGCTCCGTGATTTACAATACCATTTTCTCCGTAACTCGCTGCTTGAACGGTAACTTGGCTTCCGCCGATTGGAATTGGTTTTTCACGATTAAATGCAAGTAGTGCTAGCATACTAGATGATTTTGAAATTGGATGTGTGAACGCCAGTTGATGGTAATCGCCCCACTTCCACTCCGCAACATCAGGGCCATATTCCTTCTGCAGTTTCTTCATTACATTTTCGTACGATGTATGCACAACTTTTGTGAAGCCTCCGTACTTCGTAAACCAAGCGCCGTTTTCTCCCGCTACTTCTTTTCGAATCAATTCATCAACAACTTGTGACTTCCCTTCAAATAACTCCATCACATCTTTCGGTATTTCTTTTGAAAATAACGTATTCGAAATCTCTTTCATTAACAAATGGAATATTAATGGTGCCGCTTCATCTTTACTATCGTAAAAATTCCACTTTGTTAATTGTTTTACGCCTTCTTTCTCTACTTCATTTAAAGATGCTTTATTTAACTCTTTTAAAAATATAAGGGCAAATTCTTTCCCGTATAAATTTTTTTGATCCATCTGTAACTCTTCTAAATCTTTCACCGTATACTTTTCTTTCTCTTGTAAAAATTCTTGAATACGCATTTGCCTATATGGCTGTGCCCACGTATTACTAATATGGTACGGATAATTATCATCCACAATTTTATTATTCGCAGTTGAAATAAACCCTTGTTTTGGATTTATTACTTTTGGAAGTTGATCATATGGGATATACCCTTCCCATTCATATTCATCTGTCCACCCTGGCACTGGCAAACTTCCATCACCTTTTTTACGCACTGGTATATTTCCATTCGCTTTATACGCAATTGTGCCGTCATTTGATGCAAATACAAAGTTTTGAGTTGGTGTATGAAAATCTTGAAGTGCCGTTTCAAACTCATTCCAATCTTTCGCTTTATTCATATTTAATACAGCCTTTAATTCAGCAGAAGGCTCCAAAGCAGTCCATTTCAAAGCGAATACTGTTCTTGTTTTCTCTTTTACTTTATCCGCAAACTCTGAAATAACTGGACCATGCCTCGTAACCGTCACATTATACGGAATTGTTTTCCCGCCTTTTACTTTAATAGATTCATCAACAACTGTAGCTTTTTCCCACTTATCGTTATACAAAAATTCATTTTCATTATTAGGATTTCGCTTCTCAATATATAAATCTTGCACATCAGGACCTGTATTCGTAACGCCCCATGCTATTTTGTCATTGTGACCTAATATAACACCCGGTACT
This sequence comes from Bacillus sp. K2I17, assembly GCF_002209985.1. Classification (NCBI taxonomy): domain Bacteria; kingdom Bacillati; phylum Bacillota; class Bacilli; order Caryophanales; family Bacillaceae; genus Bacillus; species Bacillus sp. K2I17. The sequence goes on along the minus strand of NZ_NJGF01000016.1, from coordinate 36,926 downwards.
CCAGCGAAAATAACACCACTCACATGTAAATCTTTCATTTCGAGTTGCGATTGATACCAAATTGAAGGCGTCGCAAGAGATAAATGAGGATCATCCGCTAAGATTGGCTTACCAGACGCACTTTTCTCACCGCTTATGACCCAATTATTACTACCATTAAACTCTGGCGGAATAATCGTTTTTGCAAAACTTTGTGCTACGTCCACATTTGTATTTTTCAGTTCAGCTAACAATCTAGGCGCATCTTTCGGATATGTAGGAAATAGCTCATTTGCTTGCTCTTTCGGCAAATTTTTCAGCGCCCAATATCGAAACGCCTGTCCGTGCCAATGTCCACCTAAATCAAACGCCATATACTTTCCAATCGTTAACGTATCAACAATAGACCATTCAGCAGGCTCATAGCCTAATATAGTAAACTCAACTGGCGATTTCTTTTCTTCTTTTGCCTCACGTATAAAAGCGTTCACTCCATCAGCAAATGACTGCAAGGCATATTTCGCTTCCCCGTCATATTGACTAACAGATGCTTCGGCTGCTCGCCGTAAACCGAGCGTTCGAAACAACTTATCTCGATCAACAGCTGCTTCCCCTACAACTTCACTCAACATCCCAGAAGCTTGCCTTCTACTTAAATCCATTTGAAACAAACGATCTTGCGCTTGTACATACCCTTGCGAAAAATATAAATCATGTACATTTTCCGCTTTAATATGAGGTACCCCTTTACTATCTCGCTTTACTTGAACAGCATGTTGTAAATCCTCTAGCTTTATCGTCCCATCTATCTTTGGCACAGAACTAAGCGTATATATGTTCAAAAAAATCACTGTACAAATAACTACCAAAAGAACGATACTACTAGACCAAATAAAAATTTTCTTCCCTCTAGTTCGTTTCTTCTTTATGACGACTTCCATATAACCCCTCCTTTCTCAAACTATTCGCTTCTATTTTGAAAGAACCTTTTTGAATAGGAAAAATCCATCTTTTCTTATGCTATGGATCATGTAAACAGACTTCTCCTTCCTTTCTTCCACTGAAATCTCCCCGCCCTTTCTTACACCAATTCCTCAAAATCCCCTTCACATAAGCAAACGTTCGCTTATTATGTTCAAACGCAACTTTAAGTGCCTTTAGTACTGTCTCTCCTGAAGCTTTTTGTATCCACTCTTTTAATTCCTTCACGATATATGGAGATAGACTACTTATATTTTGTTTGTAAAACTTATAAACTTCACTATGCGACGTATCCTCTTCTGTCTCTTCTATCTCTTCTTCCTTCTCCTCAACAACTTCTTGTAAACTACTATTATCCTCTTCTTTCAGCATACCAAAATGCTGCAATAACAATGGAATCTTCCATTCTTCTTCAAGACATTTACGTAAAAACATATGTATGAACTCTTTATTTTTTACAGTCTTTAACTCACGTAACACACACTTCTCTACATTTGTATTTAAAATAGGGTTATAGTGTAGCCAATTTAGTATGTATAACTCTTTCGTTTCCGCATCGTATAAAATCTTTCCGTATTCAACAAATCTATTTAACAGCTTCTCAACAGTTTCCATACTGTAGCCTGTTTCCAGTTCTGCCACACGCTTCGGTAATACGTAAATTCCACATTGCTTTGTTTTCGTACCAGTTAACAAATATATATAAAAATAACGCTCCTCTGGCGTTAAATCTAATATGAATTCATTTTGCCAAAAGTTCACCTGCACATTACGGTACACCGCCATATATTTCCCTCCTCCTTTTATTCATAAAAAGGCAGAATTCACCCCTTCAATATACATATAGGAATGAGGGCTTTGTTTTTGCATTTGAATTCCAAATTTTTTTAACTACTACAACGCCGGTTTTATTTTTTCGCGCTTTTTTGTTCTTGTAGTTGTTTTTGTTTTGTTTTTTCTTAGTGATTTATTACTTGGTAGGTGCTTATGAGGGGCTTGGAAGGGGCTTAATAGTGGCTAATATAAAAAGGAGCTGTTCCATTTGAATAGCTCCTTTAAAATCCTTATTACTTTTTCTTGTACCAGTACAAACTACTACATACAATTCATTTATTTCTGCATAGAGTCTAACATCTTCACTAAAAAGGCAGCTGCTTCACCACGAGTTGTTGTCCCTTTAGGATTAAACTCATTATTTCCAACACCTGTAACTACCTTTAAGCTATATAACCGCTGAACTGGCTGTTTGTATGTAATCAAATGTTGATCTGTAAATGGTAATACGACTAATTTACCTGTAACACCTTTATACTGTAATGCGTTGTCAATCATGATAGATGCTTCTTCACGTGTGATAGATGCGTTAGGATCAAAAATCCCTCCGCCACGACCGTTAATAATTCCTGCACTTGCACTACGTTTAATACCGCTATGAAGTGATGGATGCGCTTTGTTAATATCTACAAATGACTTATTTCCTTCTGGTAGCTTTAGAGCATTTGAGATTAATGTCGCAAACTCAGCTCTCGTTACATTACGATAAGGCGCAAATACACCATTTCCTTCACCGTGCATAATTCCTAGGCTGTTCAGCTTACGAATATGCCCTTCAAACCATCCACCTGTAATATCATCTTTTGGTTTTTGCACTTCTTTATTTGGCACATTATAGTTTATCTTAATCCAACTTGGGTTATAGAAAATCCACTCATCATTACCTATTTTATACCAACCATTTTTAACTGCTAACACTTTGTAACGATCTCCGTTTGAAGCTTTACGAACAATATGATGCTCAAGTCCTACGCCACTACGTACGTTTATACCGTCACCATTCACTACAAGCTCCATATTAGGTTCAGCTGGATTATATTCATTTGAATCAAATAGCTCATCTCTTTCTTGTAAAGGCGAGTCAATTTGCGCATTAACATTTGCATACCATTGAATACCTTGTACGAAGCCAGTCCAATTCCCACGAGAAATTAAAATATCAGGACAGTTTTTTCCGCTCCATTGTTGATGCCTGTAAATGTGATCCGCACTAATACCTTCTTTGTTCATTAAATAACCTGCAAGTCTCTTTGCATTCTCTAATGCTTTATTGTAATCTCCATCTTGGTTAACTGAAATTTCGATACCGATAGACTCTCTATTTCCTGAGCCATCGCCATCTCCTGCATGCCATCCATTTTCATTTGTTGGTAAGTGCTGATAAATTTGTTTGTCGTCTACAGTAAAATGCCATGAAGCTGTTCGGAACGTACCTTCCGTTGCTTGTTTATACAAATATTTCGCATGATTTTCAGCATTCGCACCACGGGCTGTGTTTGCAGTCTCATGAATTGTAATGTAGCGTGCTTTCATCGGATTAGCAGGGCGAATATCAGGGTTTCCTGCTGGAACAATCCACTCTACAAATGGAGTACCTGCAAGTGTTCCATATTTCTTTGTAGTCATCGATGCACTATACTGAATGGCTCTTGGCTTTTCAACCGGCTTCATTTCACGAGTAGAGCCATCATTTTTACCGTCTACATGTTCAAATGCCTTTTCAATGTTTGAAATAGCTTCATCTTCTGCTACTTGACCTTTTTTAGCTTCCTTCATTTTATTTAGTTCTTCTGTTTCATCATGTTTATGCTTATATTCTTCTAGAAGTATTTTCTCGTTTTCTGATACTTCTGCTTCGTTAATTTGCATGTGATCAGGAGTTTCTAGATTGAAATTCGAATAACTTAATCCGCTCGTTCCACCTTCCCCTTGTGCGATACGAAGTTGATCCGTTTGAAGGTTTTTGCTCTCTTCTGCTGATATCGCTAAAGGTGCACTCCCTAACATTACTAAACTTGTTGATAGTGCAATTACTCTTTTTTTTATAATTTTATTCATTGCTGTAATCGATATCTACATTGTTCGTGTAAATACCTCAACCTCCCTTTCTATTCTCACTCGTGAAAGACTATGAATCTACTATGTACTTGTAACAAAACTTTTTCATCACCTATGTATATTCATCCTTTTATACATGCTTTCATTTTATCCCCAGCAGGTGAATGATAGTTTCTATAAAATCCCTTAACAGACATTATTTTATAACCAATTGCAATTGCCGTCAAAAACACTTATCCCCTTACACACTACTACTTCTCAAAAAATAGATTAGGATACCTTTTACTGATTTTCTTCACCAAGAAGGACCTTTACGTTTTTTCATAAATACTATGTATCTATTAATTAGATCCTGATTTAATGTAATTTCCCTATTTGAAAATACTAAGCTTTTCAATTTTTCGTTATAATATAGTTGTCATCTTTTTACATTGAAAGGAGTTTTTATATGGAAGAAATTGCTCATATTTTACTCACTAATATTGATACATTAAATGAAGAAGACCAAAAAATTGTAAAGAAACTAGTTAATAAGTTAAAATCTTTTGCTCATGCACCACTAAATAAAAATCACTGCTTACGTATGAAACCTTTTATTGAATCTGAAGGAATAACTAGACTCGTTGCCAATACAGTACACTCTTACCAATTAGATTTAATGCCAAACAATCAATTTGCTATGTATGATGTTATTGGCTATTACTACAGCATAGCATTATTAACATGTTGTGTAGTATTTGAAAAAGGCGATTTCAAACACATCTACTCTGTATTAGAAAATGAAGTGACAAAAGAAAACGAAAAGAATGTTCTAGTATCAGAGCGTGGCGGGGAAAATTACTACGTTATGGCACGCATACTTAAATTTTTCAAGAAAGATGCTAAAGACATAGAAAGTTTATTTTCACAATTAATTATTCTAGATTAATTAATTGTGAAATATCACTACATACGAAACAAGGAGGATGAGTATGAGTATGCTACGAATAGAAAATATGGAAGATGATGAAGTTTTCCAATTTCTAGCTGGCACTTTCCATCAAGATACTTTCTACGAAGAAGCACTTAAAGAATTATTAGAAGAGGCACACAAGGAATATTTACAAGACTCTATTGTTTTTCTATCTAAATTTCTAAAAAATGATTATAGCATTGAAGAAAAACAAGCGTACATTCGATATTCAGCAGATGGGATATATTTTGAAGGGCTAGAAATCACACCGGTAGAATGGCTTGAAAACATAGTTGAAATATTAAAACAAACCATACAAGTTTATTAGATTATACATTAAAGGGGATGACCTAATTGTTAAATACGATCGTTTATGATAAAGCGAAGTACCATTATCAAGGTGATTTCCCTGAGGACTTACCAATTGATCAAGCTTTTGTACATACTGGTATGTTTTTAGGATGGATACTTGAACATAATTTATTTAGTGAAGAATTTGAAGAAGAGTCTCAAGACGAAATTAATCAGTTTAAACTTAAACAAATGACTGGCACAGAAATTTATATGAACTGGGATGGCGTTTTAGCAGACGACATGTTAAATGATGAGGGCAACCAATTCGCAAAGTACTACTTTAACCATGACGAGGACTGGAAATATATAAATGATTACAGTGATGTTTTTATAGACGAAGGCGAAACTCTCTACCATGTGCAAGATACTTGGGAAAACTATTTCAAATTAAAAAACGTTATTGATAATAGCTATAATTTTTGGAAAGACAACTTACAAAATAAATAATTATAATAAGTCGATTTCTTATTTTAATAAGGAATCGACTTTCTTAATATCTAATTTGCTGATTAACACCTCACCCAAAGATCATTTTACTAACGATACTATTATCGATATCGAATTTTCTATAACGGAACGTTCTGGACGTGATTTCATTAACACTGTTAATCCAATTAAGGACGTGACTAATGTTTGCGCTAATGCTTTAGCGTTCAAATCACTTTGCAGTTCACCTGATCGTATTCCCTTCGTAATTAATTCTTGAAAAATAACTGCAAGATACATTTGATGTTCTCTAGTCAGTACTTCAAATTTTTCATTATGAGGAGCAAGTTCAACCATTGTGTTAATACAAAAACAACCTTTACTGAACTCTTTTTTATATTCCTCTTCCACCATATTTTCAAAAAACGTCCGAATTGCTCCTTTTACAGATTGTTCGTTTTGAAGTTTTGTTCGTATATTAGCCGCATGTAAATTTGTGTATCTCCTTAATGCCGCTTCAAATAAACCCTCTTTATCACCAAAGGCTGAATATAAACTCGGCTTTTGTATTTCCATTTTTGCAGTTAAATCGCTTAATGAAGTAGCTGCGTATCCCTTCTCCCAAAAAAGTTGCATAGCAGCATCCAAAGCTTTTTCTTCATCAAATTCGCGTAGTCGTGCCATTTAAAACCATATCCTTTCTATATCTAGTTATTAAGATTACACATCGTCATTTATGTACCAATCAGTATGTTATATATCGTATTAGATTATAAACGACATGTCAAAAAAATTATAATTAACTCAAAATAAACTTGACATATATGTTTCTTCGAGATTATATTTTACTTACAAATAACATACCGTTCGGTACATTATTTGTAAGTAATGCAAAAAGGAGCTGTTTTTATGAATAGTAAAGAAAAAATGATGCCCATTCTAAAACATACTCACACTCAGATACATTCACCTGTTCATGCAACCATGTCTCGCTATATGACTCTATTATTCGCAATCGCTTGTGGGATGGCTGTAGCAAACATATACTTTGCTCATCCACTACTTGATTCATTGTCAAATGAATTTAAGATTAGTCATTCAACTATCGGTATTGTGATTACTATTACTCAAGTTTGTTATGCACTCGGTTTACTTTTATTAGTTCCACTTGGTGATTTATTAAACCAAAAGAAAATAATAATTCTCCAAATGCTTTTATCTGTTTTCGCTTTAATTATAATCGGGTGCGCTTCCTCAAGCACCGTACTTTTTATAGGTATGGCCTTAGTAGGTATTCTTGCAACGGTTACGCAAACACTCGTCGCATATGCATCAATTTTAGCTAATCCAGCAGAACGTGGACGCATAGTAGGTTTCGTTACAAGTGGCGTTGTAATAGGTATTCTCCTTGCTCGTACATTTGCAGGCACATTAACAGATTTAGCTGGATGGCGATCCGTTTATCTCACCTCCGCTATTCTTTTACTCTTCGTAACTGTTTTGTTACACCGGAACTTACCAACTCTTGAACTTAAAAAAGTGACAACTATGTCTTACCGAAAATTAATACACTCTGTTCTCTTATTATTTGTAGAAGAACGACTTTTACGCGTTCGCGGAATACTAGCATTTCTCATTTTTACTTCATTCAGTATTTTATGGACTTCTTTAGTATTACCTCTAAGTGCTACACCACATAATCTATCTCATACAGCTATTGGCGCATTCGGCCTTGCTGGAGTTGCAGGTGCATTAGCTGCTACTAAAGCTGGACAATTAGCTGATAAAGGATTCGGACAAAGAACAACTGGCATAGCCTTATCATTATTAGTACTTTCATGGCTCCTAATTAAATCTATTAACCATTCTCTATTATTACTAATTTTCGGAATTATCCTTTTAGATTTAGCGGTGCAAGCTGTACATGTCACCAATCAAAGTATGCTTTTCACAGTGCGTCCTGAAGCGAGAAGTCGACTCACTGCCAGTTACATGATTTTTTACTCTATCGGTAGTGCAACAGGTGCAATGCTTTCAACAAATACGTATGCAAAATATGGTTGGGATGGAGTATGCATATTAGGTGTATCTGTTAGTGCTTGTGCTCTTTTATTTTGGATAATAACCTTACGGCGATCATAACAGCTAAAAGAAGAATAATTCATTTATGTTTCATACGTGTTTTTCTACAAGACTATAGAATAGCATTTACTTTTTAACACAAATCAACGGCATTTTCATATAAAAAATGCCGTTGATTCTAAATTTTCACATATGCGATTCATCATTTTATAATAATAAATCCTATACTAGCGAAGTACATCTATTACAAATTCCCTTTAACGTTTTCGACAATCTCGTTTATCGTATTCCGATCAAACTTATCACTAATTTCGTATGGCTCACGATCTCCTACTAATTGTACGCCTACAATATCATTGCGGTCTTTACCATATTGCACTTCAATAATAGACCCACGCTCTATTTGTTTCCAAACGAGACCTGCTTCATCTTTATTATCTAAAATAATACAATCCTCAATATTTTCATCAATTCCAATTAACTTATTGTCATCCATATATCCAACCTCGTATTGTTGACGTTCTTTCGCTTTGCCGCTTACTACTATACCTTTGCTTCCATACGAGTAATCCGTATAATCCTTTTTCTCCGATTGTACCGCTTTCGGCTCTTTTGCTTCAGTTTTTTCAGTATTTCCACAACCCGCAATCATACCAATTGGCATAATTGCAGTTAATACTACTCTAGTAAATTTTTTTATCACTTATAACCAACCTCACATGTTTAACTTTAAATTCCATTTATCCCCTTTCCAAATAATAACATGATAATACCGAGAAAGAGCCAAAGGTAAAATATTATTTTCATCCCAACAATCTATGTAAAAAGCTATACTTCTGTATTTCCTTCCCGTCTACTTTCATATAGTACCCTTACAATTATAGATAGCTAGAATTTCAAAATCAATAACTGAATTATCGATAAATTACAGAAAGTAGACATCCTACTCACATAAGATTTAAAATTAGGAAGTATGGAAGACATGATAAAAAATTTAAACTAGATGATCGCAATTAAAATGATTTTTATATGAAGGAAGGAAGTGCACAGCTATGGATTTAAAAACAGTTATGCAAGAGCTTGAATCCCTCGGTAAGGAAAGAACGAAAAAAATATACATATCTAACGGTGCGCACGAGCCAGTTTTCGGCGTAGCTACAGGCGCTATGAAACCAATCGCTAAAAAAATAAAATTAAACCAAGAGTTAGCTGAAGAACTGTATGCGACAGGCAACTACGATGCTATGTATTTTGCAGGCATTATTGCAGACCCGAAAGCTATGAGTGAGTCTGATTTTGATCGCTGGATAGACGGAGCATATTTTTATATGTTGTCCGATTATGTGGTGGCAGTAACTTTATCAGAATCAAATATTGCACAAGATGTTGCTGATAAATGGATTGCAAGTGGAGACGAGCTACGAATGTCAGCGGGCTGGAGTTGCTACTGCTGGCTTTTAGGAAATCGCAAAGACAATGAGTTTTCTGAAAGCAAAATTTCCACTATGCTTGAAATGGTAAAAAATACGATCCATGATTCACCAGAACGAACAAAATCCGCTATGAATAATTTTCTAAACACTGTAGCAATTTCATATGTGCCACTACACGAAAAGGCAGTCGAGATTGCAAAAGAAGTTGGTATAGTTGAAGTAAAACGTGATAATAAAAAAAGCAGTTTGCTAAATGCTTCCGAAAGTATTCAGAAAGAACTTGATAGAGGCAGACTTGGTTTCAAACGTAAGTATGTAAGATGTTAAAAAAGAAAAAGGTGGTATCAATCTTTCTTGATTGATACCACCTTTTTCTTTGACTACTGAACTCTCTTCTTAGAAAACATTCATTTACCTCTGGACAACTTATATGTTAGAAACTTCTTCTTTTAACTTATAAACCCTATCTCTTTTCTCATCGCTTTTGACAAAAATAAGCTTTCCTTCTTTAACAAAATCTTCTAATACTAAGCATACTTGTCCATATGCTTTCGGCTTATTCGTTGTGAATCTTTCATCTGATATTTTGCCGGATCGTATTAATTGTTCACATAGCTCAAGTGTACTTATTTCTTCAGAATCCACTAATTCCAATATATCTTTTTGCAATGGCGATAAAGGTACTGGTATATCAGCTACCTCCACCTTTTCTGGTTTGTTTTCTTCTTCAAATAAATCTTCAAATGAAATTTGATTCATTACTTCTTTTCCTTTCTAACGATTGATTTGTATAACATGAACTGAATTCTATAGCGTAGTTATTATTATGTAGTACTTACCTTATTACGTAAATGTCAAACTCATGTACATCGTTTCATATAGTATGTTTCGATTATACCAAATATACGTTCTGTTTTCTATTACAGATTGGAAAGCAGAATGTTTTACTGTATATACCATTATTAAATAGAGCTGAATATCCATTATCCAAATATTACATTTTCAGTTATATTATCAAAAATTTATCCATATTGCGGAAATAAATGACAAATAATTATAATTTACATGTTATAATTACGATGCATGCATTTAGTTATATTAAATGTGTAATACGTATATTTAATAAAGTTAAATTAAACTGGGGAGGCTTGCGCAAATGGGCAAGAAAACAAGCAAAGCTAAAAAATTTTTCGGTTTCATAATCACTGCAGCATTAGCAACTACAACGATGGTAGGTACAGTAAATGCAGAAACAACTACGAAAACAAACGGTAATGAAAATAGCTATAAGGTAGCTAGCAATGCGAACGTTGTATTTACAGATGTACCAAAGGACCACTGGTCAAAAGATGCTATCGATTACTTAGCGTCAGCAGGAATTTATAAAGGATACGGAAATGGGAAATTTGGTTTTGGGGACAATGTTACTAGAGGACAGGTAGCTTCTTTAGTCAATCGACATTTAGGTTTAATAGCAGATGATAAACAGGCGAATATGTTTAGTGACATTACAAATCATATGTTTGAAAAGGATATTAAAGCCATTGCGCAAGCTGGAATTATGACAGGTGATGGATCAGGTACATTTCGTCCAGATGATGTATTAACTCGATATGAAATGGCAGTAGTGTTACAAAAAGCATTTCATTTAGAATCAAAAGGACAAGGGAGCTTTAAAGATGTACCAAAAGGTCATTGGGCCTATGAATCTGTAAATGCAGTGCGTAGTAACCGTATAGCACAAGGTGACGAATCAGGTAATTTTAATGGCAACATGATTGTGAAGCGTGAGCAATATGCACAATTTTTCTATAATGCAATAGCCAAGAACCGATCTTATAATTTCAACATCAATACAAAAGAAGAAATGAAACAAATGTTAACAACAGCTTTACAGAATGGGACGTTTGGTCCATTTAAATTAGATGCACTAGGTAAAGATATATCTGAAGTGAAAAAAGAATTTGGAGCGCCTGATGTTTGGAAGCAAGCATCATGTACAGAATGTGATGCACCTAATATAGCGGTATACGGCGATTATAATATTGACATGTACCCTTCGGACGCTAGATATATTTCAGTGAAAATGGATATCACTATTAATGAATTAAAAGAGTGGTTTGGTGAGCCAGATGGAATCGGAGAGGATATGACTAGTGAAGGCTTTATATATAATCGAGGAAGCTATTCTCTTTATTTCAGCTTCTCTGATGGTTATATTCAACGCGCTGAAATATCTAAAAATAAATTCAATTAATAAGTTACAAGCAATATAAAATATATAAAGCATAAAAAATCCTTCAAGAACGTGCTTTTTCTTGAGGGATTTTATTTGTCTCTATCTATTTAATATAATCCAAAACTATATAACTCCTACTGTTTAAACTTTATTTTTCTTGATGCTCCGCATCCCATTCACTTAAATACGTTGCATATTCTAATTCATCTGGATCATCATGTAACATAGAAATAAACTCTAATTTATTTCCATCACAATCTAGAAAATATACACTTGCAGCTGGCATCCACCTTTGGACAATTGGTTCTCGATTTCCTTTCCCTTGACTCCCTACTACCTCTATTCCACGCTTCTCTAGCCATAATTTAGAAATCTTTAAAAACTCTAAATCTACACGAAAAGCGAAGTGTTTCGTCTCAAACTCTTCATTCGTATGTACTTCCCATAATCCGAGCATTTGCTCTTTATTTTCGCCTATCCAAAAGAACGCAACTCGTCTTTTCGATAGTTTTTTTGCTACTGTTAAGCCTAACTTATTTTGATAGAAATCTATCGCCTTTTCTAAATTTCTTACATGTAAATGAGTTTCATATATGCTTTGTATCATTATATATTTCCCTCTCCTCTACATTCTGATTTTTAAAATATATTTTGTTTTTATCATACAAATATTTATATTTTTAAGCATCCTACTTTTGTATAATTGTTCTGTCCTACAAATGTATAGGTATCCATCTTTAACTAATGCCTCAACGCCGGAATTCAATACAATGGAACTAGTGAGCTTTTATGAAAAATTGGCTCTCACCTACTTTTCTCCCATTAGAAGCTTTGCTGCCCACAAATAGCAGGATAAAAATTCTATTTACATTCATAAATTTTTATAATGTAATAAGATTAACATCTTAATAATAGAGGAGGAGCCATTCTGGATAAAACAAAAGTTATGGCTTATTTTAGTGCAACGGGTAATATATTCCCTGTTGAAGCAATTACCGACGCCCTAAGTATCGAGCCTACAAGAACTTATAAAAAAGGTGATGTTGTTGCAAAACGTGATAATCCGAATCTTGTATCCACCAAAACCCTATATAGAAAAGAAACTAATTGGACTTTCAGCACCGGCTATCAAGAATCATACGATATAAATAATCAGTTGCAAGTTATTCTAAAATCCCTTGAAGGAAAAACAGAGCAATTAAAACATCTCAAGAAGAAGTATAGTTTAGAGTTTCTTTTTATGGTAGTAATGCAAGTGGAGAATAACGAATCACCCGCGATGTATTTACAAAAAAACATTATTGATTTTGTTAGTTCCATTCAAGCAGAAATTCATTTTGATCTATATATTTGTTAAAAATAAAAACGCTATTGATATTGGAATCAATAGCGTTTTCTTATGTGACTTTATGTTTTATCTTGTTTGTACCCAAAAGCAAATTCTTTTTATATAACGTATTACTTCAATTTCCCCTCAAAGACAATCTTTCTACCGCACGGTTCAACTTCTGTTTTGCCGTTTTTCTTCACTTCATGAAAGATTGGTTCTTCCATACGACGAGACGGTGCATAGCCTTCTTGTTCCATACGTGCTAAGCAGTCTGTAATTGTTTCGTTTTCGAGTACTTCAAATTTCTTTTTATTAGGTTGTTTTGTCATGCCCTAACCTACTTTCTATTTTTCTTGATGCGAATTGATTCTTCATGTAGACCATATATACCATTGCGAGAATTCCCATTATAATCATAACCGCAATAAAAAAGCTTGTATACTGTATTTTTTCTATAAATACGCCTCCTAATACAGGTCCCATAATACTTCCTAAACTAAAGGCGATTCCAGATAATATATTACCTGCTGGTAGTAAATGTCTCGGTAATAAATCTGTCATAAATCCAAGACCTAGTGAGAAGCATGATCCAATGACCATACCCGCTAACAGCATACAGGCAAAGACGATCCAGTAATAGTGATCAAATACTGCTGCAAGTAGGAAAATGCCCGTACTTACGCTGAACGTCCACGTTAAAATACGATCTCTTCCGTATTTATCACTTAATATACCGAGTGGAATTTGTGTAATAATGCCCCCAACTGCGAACGCTGGTAATAAGAAGGATACATCTGATACAGACCATCCTTTACGAAGCGCGTATACTGGTAAGTTACTATTTAACATTGCTTCTAGTACGCCATATGCAAGTGGTCCTAGTAATGCAATCCACCCTAATCCAACAACTTGTTTATAACGAGAAAATGATGATTCACTCTTCACTTCTCTTTCATCTTGCGCCGGGAATGCATTTTTCGTTGGAAGTAATAATAGCCAACCTATTAAGCAAAGTATAGTAGATATAATAAATGGCGTTGCAAGACCGTACTGCACAGTGCTTGCTAAATACGGACCAACGGCAAAACCAATTCCGAAGAATACACCGTATATCGATACTTGTCTCCCTATTTTACTCGGGTCTGATGTTGTCGTAATCCATGTTTGTGTTCCGACATGAAGCATATGATCTCCGACTCCAACTAGAAATCTAAGAATAAACCATACCCAAAATGAAAAAGTTTGTGTAAAAAAGAATAATGAAATAATAACGAGAAACCCACCAATAACGATAATTGGCTTCATTCCAAACTTTTGCATCGGTTTTTCAAGAAACGGTGAAATAACTAATATCCCAATGTATAATGCCGTCGCATGAATACCGTTAATACTTGAACTTACCCCTTCTTGTTCAAAAATCATTGCAATGGCCGGTAAAAGCATCCCTTGTGACAAACCCGAGATTGCTACAATTCCAACCATAATCCAAAAAGTAAAACGCATCGACATCCTTTTCCCTCTCCTTCTCACGCTTTCCACTTTTCATTATAAACTGTTTCTCCAAATGCGTGTACGAATATTATGAATAAAAAAGAAGCTAAAAGAATGAATCCTTTAGCTTCTTATCCTTCCCATACTTGCGCTTTCACATTGTTATGGAATTGCTTGAAATACGGATGTTTATAAAAAGCAGTTTCATACACGTATTGCTGTGCATGAGCAATTGGTGGCTGCGGGTATTGCATTTGTAAAGGAACTACAGCTGGTGAAACTTGCATATACATCGGAGCTATCATTATTTTTGTATATAAGTGATGATTATATGGCGAATGCGCAATTAAGAACGGCTGATGCATGGATAATCTCCCCTTTTACCTACAATGTTATAGTATATGCAATACTTATCATTTCGGGGATTATTTCTCTTCTAACCAATCCTCTACATGTTTTATAAATACATCTAAACAATCAATAAACGGCGAATGACCGCAATCCTCTAACACTTTCAACTCTGCATTCGGCAAATGTTTTGCTAATTCCTCACCGACTACTTGCGGTACGACATAATCTCTGTCACCTTGTATGACGAGTGTTGGAGCTTTAATATGATGAATTTGCTTATTTCCCTCTACAACCCCGTTATGTTCATCCGAAATGTTAAATGTAATTAGTGCATAATTCACATCTACGAAATTACGTTGCGTTAACATATCGTCTAAATACTTTTCGTAACGATCCGGTTCCGGTTGATTATGTGTATATATTAATAGATTCCATACTGTACGGTAATATAATTTATTCATATTTTTTATCGCATCTAGCACTGGAGCAATTTGTACGGGATCTTGCGCGATTTCTTCTTTCGTCTTTACTAAACTTGATACGATCGGTTGCCCGTTAATATCTTTTTTAAAAATTGGATATCCCTTCATGCCTACTGATTCTACTAAAATTAACTTTTCAACAAAAGTTGGATGATTCGCTGTAAATTGCATCGCAACACCACCACCCATTGACCAGCCCATTAATGAAAATTTCTCTAGTTTTAATTGATCAATAAATAGTTTTACATCTCTTGCAAAGTCTTGTAATGAATCTATCGATTGATTATATGTTGATTGTCCAAATCCTCTTAAATCAAGAGCGTAAATATGGTATCGGTCTTGCAGCTTTTCAATTACTAAATCCCAATGTTGTGACGATGTCATGTTTCCGTGAATGAGTACAAGAATTTCTGCATTTTGCCTTCCAACTTCCTGATACGCAATCGTTTCTCCGTTCGATAGTGAAACAAACTCCATTGTTGCAGGCTTAATCATCACAAGTTCCCCCATTCTTTTTAATAGAAAGAAAATTCTTTACTTACTTAAAGAATAGCATGCAGAATATACGTTCGCAACATAAAACCTATACGAAATTTTTACATAAATCAACATGTCTATTACTAGACAATTATAATGAAAAAGTATATAGTTAGCTAGGTAACTAATTTGAAAGGATCAAAATACATGGACGAAAAACAACATTTTTTTCACATTGTCAGCCAGACTTCTCGAAAATTCACAAAGAAATTTAATGAACGCGTATCTCCAACTGGGCTATTCAGTGCGCAATGGGCTGTTATTTTCCGCATTAATCAAACCGGTTCTTGTACGCAAACAGAATTGTGCCAGTACTTAAATGTTGAATCACCAACGATGACTCGTACGTTAACACGTATGGAAACGATGGGCTGGATTATTCGTACAGAAGGAAAAGATCGTCGTGAGAAGCTCATTTCTTTATCAGAGACAGCGATAAAAATGATTCCGGTATGGCAAGAAGAAGTTGATACTTTCGAAGAAAAAACACTAGAAGATATTAACGAAGATGATTTACATCAAGCATTTGAAGTGTTACAACAAATTATTAAAAATTTAGATTAAATTGGAGGGATGACGATGCAAAGTGAGAAACTTTGGACGAAGGATTTCCTCGGAACTTGTTTTAGTAGTCTATTTCTCTTCTTAACATTTTACATGCTTATGACTACTCTGCCTGTCTATGTAATAGACGGCCTAAAAGGAAAACCTGAGGAAATTGGTTTAGTTGCAACTGTTTTTCTTATTTCATCTGTTTTATGTAGACCATTTACAGGTAAATGGCTCGATGATTTAGGAAGAAAGAAAATATTATTTATTTCACTTTCATTATTTTTAGCTGCTACTGTTATGTATTTCGGTGCGCAAAGTTTATTTTTATTACTTGCCCTTCGCTTCTTACATGGTATTGGGTTCGGTATGGCAACGACAGCAACTGGTACGATTGTCACAGATGTTGCGCCAGCTCATAGACGAGGCGAAGCACTTGCCTATTTCGGCGTATTCATGAGTCTGCCGATGGTAATTGGTCCTTTTTTAGGTTTAACAATTATTTCTCATTTTTCATTTACTGTACTATTTATCGTTTGTTCCGTATTTTCATTGCTTGCATTTTTATTAGGACTACTTGTAAATATTCCGCATGAAGCACCAGTGAACAAACAAAAACGAGAAAAAATGAAATGGAAGGACTTAATTGAACCATCCTCTATTCCGATCGCTCTGACAGGATTTGTTTTAGCCTTTTCTTATAGTGGCATTTTATCCTTTATTCCTATTTATGCGAAAGAGATCGGTTTAGGAGAAGTTGCTAGTTACTTCTTTATTGTATACGCACTTGTTGTTGTAATTTCTCGTCCATTTACAGGAAAGATTTTTGATCGCTTCGGTGAAAATGTACTTGTTTACCCTGCTATCATTATTTTCACAATTGGGATGTTTATTTTAAGCCAAGCACAAACTTCATTTTGGTTCCTTGGCGCAGGTATGCTAATCGGTTTAGGCTACGGGACATTAATTCCTAGCTTCCAAACGATTGCGATTTCTGCCGCTCCAAACCACCGACGTGGTTCTGCGACAGCTACTTACTTCTCATTCTTTGATAGTGGTATTGGCTTTGGTTCTTTCATTTTAGGTATCGTCGCAGCGAAATCCAGTTACCATAATATGTATTTTATCGCAGCTATTATCGTTGCCTTCACTTTACTTCTATATTATGGATTACACGGACGAAAACAAAAATTCAAGAAACAACATACAGATGGAAAAATTTCCGCTTAACATGAATAAGGAAAGTAAACTTCCCCGTTTACTTTCCTTATTTTGTATTTCTTTTAATAGAAGCGTATACTTATAATAGAAATAAAAAAGGAGGGACCGATATGAAACTTAAAAAATCTCCCCTACTCTTACTCATAATCACATTCATATTTGTAATTACAGGGCTCGGTTTTACATACTTCAAACATAATAAAACAATCCCATCAAAAAATAACGTGACGAAAAAAAATTGGTTAGATGATCCTTACTTACGTTGGTCGTACACACATATGAAAGAATTCACTTTAATTAACGAGGTAAATAATAACCCGGATCACGTTTCCCACTTCTCTACCGCATCACAAAACTTAGACGATTTTGCTGTGGAGCGTAGATTTGGAAATACAACTCCTCTAAAAAAACTTTTAGACGATAACAAAACGGATGCTTTTGTCGTTGTACACAATGGACAACTTGTTTATGAACGATATTTCAACGGGTATAACGAGAGTGAACCTCATGGCATGGCGTCATTAGCAAAGGTTTTTACCGGTGCAATTATACAATCTCTCGCTGAAGAAAATCGTATTGACTTAGAAAAAACAGCTGACGCATATATAAAAGAATTAAAAAATACACCGTTCGGTAATGCCACACTTCAGCAATTAATGGACATGCAAGTTTCTGTAGAATACCCTACTCACGGATACGAACATCCAGCGTTAGAAAATCAAGATGCACAACTATATTTAGCGAGCAATATTTTACCTAGAGGTAAAAACTACGACGGTCCGATGAAAATTTATGATATGTTACGAGAAGCAGAAGAAACTGCAACGCCTGGTTCCGATTTTTCTTACGATAACGGATCAGCCGAAACACTCGCTTGGGTTATTCGAACTATCACGGGTAAATCATTAGCTGAAAATGTTAGCGAACGCATATGGTCTCAAATTGGTATGGAAGAAAATGCTTATTATGTCACCGATGAAACAAAAGTTGAACAAGCTAGCGCTGGTTTAAATGCAACTGCTAGAGATATGGCTAGATTCGGGCAATTACTATTAAACAACGGGGAATATAATGGAAAACAAATTCTCCCTTCTTCTATTACTAAAGATATAAAAAATGTCCAAGAAGGTGAACTTGCAGTTGGCCCTGGAGCTTCCATTTCTTATCATAATCAATGGTGGATTCCGCACAATGAACAAGGTGCTTTTGAAGTGTTAGGTAGTTACGGACAAACACTTTACATCGATCCGAAAGCAAATATGGTCATTGTCCACTTCTCTTCTAACGCTACGCCAAGTAATGAAATACATTCAGTCTACTCAAATATGTATATTGATATTGCACATCATTTAGAGAAGCTTCCACAGTAGTGGAAGCTTCTTCTTATTGGGGTATTTATTTTAATAAATCCCCTCATCACGATTATTCTTTTCTTATTCATACGTGAATTTTTTATTAGCAATCCAATAATTTGTCACGAAGAGTGTCAATAAGATCCAAATAATCGTTAGTAGTACATTGACCATTGCAGTTGCATTCACTCCCCCTGTGACTAACGTTTCCATTGCGTGTTTACTCATACTGGCTGGATTAACTTGATCTATTATTGGACTCAAACCGACGATTATTCTACAAGCTAAAAGAACAACAATTGAAATTAGTGCAATAATACCTTGACTGTGAAAAATAGCACTTATCATTGTTGTGAAAGATACGATAAAAAGAACCCAAATTAAATAAAATAGTAATCCAGTAATCATGTGCGAAAACGGAACAACAGTAAAAAGATAGTTTGTATATAGATAAGAGGTAAAGTATCCAATCATTACACTAAGCGCTACTATTACATAATTTGATACTATTTTCCCCACTATATATGAAGTAACCGTAACAGGTCTCGTTAAAATAAAGGCCAACATACCGTTAGCTTTATCTGTTTGAATAGCACCCATCATAGAAATCACTAGAATCATAAGTCCGAGCTGATCAAACTGAGACCCCAAAGTACTCGCTAATACTTCGCCTCCTTTTTGTGATGTCATACTTGGATCGATGGTAATTCCCTGCCCTCCACCTAATGCTCCTAAAATGGATGGTAAGTAATGCGTTACTATTGGCTGTGTTGCCCCTAAAAATATAAAAACAATTGGTAGCCAAATGATCTTAAAATCACGTAACATTTGAACACATTCTTTTTTTATCAATATCATTGAGTTATTCATTTTTGCACCACCAATTTCAAGAAAATTTCTTCTAAAGTATCGTTGTTTATTTCAAACTTAACGATGTCCACTTTATGTTCGAGTGCATTTTGCAGTAACATATTTTTATTTATTTTGATACTTTCAACCTTCACTTTGACTTTAAGTCCAATCACTTCTACATCCTTCACATAAGGCAAATTTTTTACAACGTCAATCCACTCTCGATCTTTAGCTGTAATTTCAATGATTAATTTATTTTCGCTATTACGGTGTAAAAGCTCAGTAATTGTTGTATCTTCTATCTTTGTTCCATCTTTAATCATGACAAATCGTTCACAGATTTCTTCTGCATCACTCAATATATGGGTTGATAATAAAATAGTCGTATCTTTTTTTATTTCTTCAATGAGATTTAATACTTCCCTTCTACCTATTGGATCTAATGCGGATACTGGCTCATCCATGACAATAAGCGCCGGTTTATGCAGTAATGCTTGTGCAATACCGAGTCTTTGTTTCATTCCACCAGAAAAGGTACTCACCTTCGAATCTTCTTCCCCACTTAATCCAACTTTCTCCAAAATTTTTGGTATCGACTTTGACAATGCTTCTTTTTTCATCCCTGAAAGTTGCCCCATAAACATAAGGGTTTCTCGCGCTGTCATCCAATGAAAAAAATTAGGGTATTGCGGTAAGTAGCCAATTTCCCTTTTCATTTTTGATATTTTTATCCCATTCAATAACACTTCACCCACATCTGGATTAATAATATCCGAAATCACTTTTATTAATGTAGATTTCCCTGCTCCATTTGGTCCGATTAACCCTACACATTCCCCTGATTGCAGTTCCATTGAGAAAGTATTGACAGCAATTTTCCCTTTAAATGATTTTGTTACATTTCTAATCTCTAATTTCATAATTTCTCACTGTCCTTTCTCCCTATAACAAAGTATAGAATAGGTCCCAATACGTTAACAAAAAGAATAATTAGCGCCCATACAAGTACATTTTTTCTTGTTTTTCTATGTCGGTATAAATCAATTAGTGCAATGAAAACTAAAAGTACCCCGACTGCAATAACTGGCAATATGATTGGGAGAAACGCCATAATATCCATGTCTTTAAGATCATTCCATCCATAATGTAGTTGCATTTTTATCATTCCTTCCTAAACTCATTATCATTATTGATAATAATAATGATAAATCAAGAGCAGATGCATTGCAAACATTATTCTCATTATTTATAATGAGAATAAATAATGAATAAGGTGATATATAGTGAGTAATAAAGTTGAAATCTTAATGCATCCAGTAAGAATGAAAATTTGCCAAGTATTAATGAGAAATAAAGAAGATGGACTAACACCATTAGAAATGGTAAAAATCATTAAAAATGTACCACAAGCAACTCTATATAGACATCTACAAACTATGGTTGATTCTGATATCGTCCATGTAATTAACGAAAAAAAGGTAAAATCTGTTTCTGAAAAATATTACGCAATCAATGAAGAAGATGCAAAAATTGAAGGAAGTGAGTGGAAAGGATTATGTGATGAGGAAAAGTTAAATTACATTTCCTATTACCAATTATCACTTATGACACAATATCAAAGTTACCTTAAAAAATTAGAGGAACAAAACAGTCAAGAAGATAATGCTACTTTTTCTGTAGTGGAATTAAAGCTAGATGAAGAACACTTTATGAACTTTCAAAACGAACTTAATGAATTAATGAATAAATACTACCATACCCAAAGTAAAGGTGACGAAAAAGAGGCTCCTGTTCGGACCGTCGCTATTACAATTATTCCAGAAACGTAAACTAACTCAATATAAATAATACAAGCCGATGTTTCCTATGTTAAGGAAACATCGGCTATTTTCATTTCAAAAATTGTTTAGCTTCTGTTTTAACTTCTGCTGTAAGGCTAGCGAAAAAACTGATCTAGAATTCGAATGTGCTTAAAGCCCCTGTCTTTCTTTTATTAAATGAATTCTTTTCTTTCTTTTCTCATGCTACTGTCATACCGTCCACACTCTCTCCAAACACTTTTTAAAAAGAAGCATGGGTAAACTAATAAATATAAATTAGGAATCCACCAAGAAATATCGAAATCTAAACGGATTGTCCAAAATGCTAGAGCTTGTATTCCTGAACAAAAAGTTAAAATTAATGATAAGAACGCCAAGTGGCTCCAAATATGTTTTTTTTTAGAATGTAATTACATGAGCATACCCCTGTTGTTCCCTCTTATTAAAGGAGGAACTATTATGGGATTTGGTGGTAGTTGCGATTTTGCTGAAGGTTTTACTTTATTAGTTGTATTGTTTATTTTACTAATCATCGTTGGAGCTGCTTGCTTCTGCTAAAAAACTATAAGAAAAGAATTTATATCGACCTCATAATTATTCCCATATGGTCTAAGCGCCGAAAGTTCTTCCTTTGGCCCATAAAATAATACTTTCAACTCATCATCTTTATACTGAACTACAAAGAAGTCATCAAATTGGTCAAATGTGTTTTGATTGATCGTGATAAACCCTTTTTCTTGGGCAGTTGTTTTAACACTTATTCTTCGTCCATCTTTAATGACATCATATCCATGCTGATTCGTCACTTTGGATAGCTCACCATTCGTATAAAGAACACAAAAAGATTCACCTAGACGACCTATAAGATGCCTTAATTCAGTCGCCTTACAACCAAGAACATTCATTTCAAAATATGCCTCATATAACTTTTTAATTTGTGAGATTCCTATTTTATCCTTATCCCCATAGACAAGAAGTTTCCCATTATCCCACTCACCTACAACAGATTCACAATCTGTCCCTTTAGGTTTGTGAAAAACTAATCCTGTATAAGGATAATTTTCACCTACATATCTAAAAGTTTTTTTATTTATATATATAAACAGATTTTTATTAACAGCTCTCCCTTTGTTATAACGGT
Source organism: Bacillus sp. K2I17 (assembly GCF_002209985.1). Lineage (NCBI taxonomy): Bacteria > Bacillati > Bacillota > Bacilli > Caryophanales > Bacillaceae > Bacillus > Bacillus sp. K2I17. Next base: position 14,462 of record NZ_NJGF01000016.1, on the reverse strand, counting down.
TATAACAATAATCAGCAGGATTAATACTCCCCGGTTTTGTATTAAATTTTGTTATTAATCTGTCCTTTATCTCTGCAGATGTTACAGTATCGCCTATCTTTTCTTTAAGAGCCTCTATAAATTGCTCATAAATAGTCAATGTAATCCTCTCCTCATGTTTCTCAATAGTTTTAAGCCTAGTAGAACTTGCACTCTATAATTTGGCCTAATTGTAGAATAATATATTTAAAGTTCTTCGTAAATTTTTATAACTTACTATATAAATTTTACATTTAATTAATTAAATTTCATAGACTATTAGAGTAAAATATAAATTGGAGAATTTTATTAAATGCTCAAAATAAAGATAATACTCCATTAAGAGCTCGTTTATTTAGGAAACGTGTCTTTTTTTTATTGGCTTTTTAAATAAGGTAAACGTGAAGAAGCATTATAAAAAGCAGGGCAATAATATTAAATTAACTTCCATTCGAAGGAGTTTAAGCCTTGCCTGAATGACTATAATGACTATTTGGTTGAGCAATCGATATGTTGTGCCGAAACGTCAATATATTAAAAAAGGATCTCTCTTTATCAAGAGAGATCCTTTTTTTACTTCTTCTTCTTTTCTGTCGGTTGGCTTTGTTTAGCGAAATTAGATGAATCATCGAAATTCGGTTGCTTTTTACCAGCATTATTACTTCTACCTTTTCCCATATGTAATGCACCTCCTCTCGTCCTTACTATTCCCAATAAAAAAATCCTCTTGCATCCAAGGGGATTTTTTGTTGTGCTATTATTAATAATGCCCAACTATTACCGCAGTACTTCCAACACGGTCCTATCCTAACTTTTAACCATGGTGTTGATCGTGGCCATCAAGCCTATGATTATCTATCCGTCTTGGCGTTTTCCTTTAAACGATACCCTAGTCTTCGATCGCTTGATAGGTCGTGGTCCAGAAGTCTTGGATAAGATGCGATGGGGCCGGAGTGGACATCCCAACCTGGGTGAACAGAATTCCAATAAACTGTTTATCTGGATCAGCGTAAGCTGAAGTACCGGTTCCACCATCCCAGCCGAATTGACCAATAGACGCGTAGTCTCCAAGATAGGTACGCACCGCCATCCCAAAGCCCCAGCCACCTTGGATCCCTTGTCCGAACGACAAATGGACGTTATTTTTGGCCAAATCGTCTCGGTATACTTGTTGTTCCGGAGTAAGACGGTTGGTGGTCATCAGCTGGACTGCGGGCCTAGACAAGATCCGTTTAGTACCGTGCACCCCTTTATTCAAAAGCATCTGCAAATACGCGTGATAATCGTCGACGGTTCCAAGCAGTCCACCACCGCCTGCTTGGAATGCTGGAGGTTTGCTGTAACGTCCACCCGCCCCCTCATCCCAAACGATGAATTCACCTGTCTGCGGATTGGGGTTGAAGGCTGGTGGAAGCCGATCAATCTTGAGCTGAGGTACGTAGAATCCAGTGTCCTTCATTCCTAGCGGATCGAATATGCGTTCGCGCAAGAACGACTCGAACGTCTGACCCGTGACCCTGGCAACAAGAACGCCGATTACTTCTATACTGATATGATACTGCCACCGCTCTCCGGGCTGATAGCTTAGCGGAAGTGCACCTAGGCGACGCATAAACTCATCTGGATCGGGCATATCCTGACCTGGCGTGTCGAATATCCCACTCTCGAAGAACGCGTTCATGATTGGAGAACCCATCAACGTGAGATCCACTCCGAGCCCGAATGTGGAGGTCAACAAGTCTCGTACAGTGATAGGACGTCGTGCTGGGACGGTCTCTTCTAGCGGGCCATCGGGCTGTTTCAACACTTGTCGGTCGGCGAGTTCCGGTAGCCATTTGTCTACTGGGTCGTCTAAATGCAGTTTGCACTCATCGAGCAGAACCATTACTGGTGAAACTGCGATTGGCTTGCTAGTGGACGCCAATCGAAAAATCGTGTCCCGACGCATTGGTGCACCACCATCATGCCTCATTGTTCCAAGCGCTTCGACATACGTCTCGCCGTTTCGGCTGACTAAGGCGACGAGCCCAGGAATCTTTCCAGAATCAACATGCCGCGCCAATATATTGCGCATTTTGCGCAATCCTGTTTCAGAAAAGCCCTTATTGTTTTGTCCCATTTTGTTCTCCTTTAGTTTAGATTGAGATTTCTAATACATATTGACAATCAATTATTAGTTCTTCAAATAGAAAAATTCCCCTTTTTAATAATTTCGACAAAATGCATTTATATACATTGAGGCACCATGCATCACTATCAACCTAAGATAGGCTACATTTATGGGGATTTAATAATGGGAAATGCAATCATTAATAACATTGATACAGCCATAAAAAAATATGATTACAAGATTTGCGAATTGATTATGATACATCTAAAAACACCGATATTCTTTCAAACAAGTAAAAAAGCGCCCTATAACCAGGGCGCTTTACTCCAACCTAATGACTAATAGTAGCAGTTGGATATAATGTTGTTCCTCCAATTGAAACCTTTATTTCATTTGTTAACGGAACGTTTTGTTCATTAATAATTGTTCTCCACCATTCCCATGCAAGACCTGTACATTCTCTTGCTACAATTTTTATATTTTTTGAATTTGGTGGAAGAGGGATAACTGTAGAGTAATGAGCCGTTTTGTCTTTGCCACTACCTTCCCATGTTTTATGTGTTAATACTTCTTTCCCATTTTGATCAAATGTGAATTCATCCCAAGATACATCAAATTGAGCAACGTAAGCACCGTAATGATCAAGTGTCATTTTAGCACTTGAATATTCTGTAGTTGTCGTCTCGATATAATCTGTATTGTTATGAACAGCAGCAGTTGCATTATCTTTTAAGAAAGTGCTTGTATATGAAATTGGGTATGCTGGATTTTTAAAACTTAATTCAGCATTATCTTTAATGATATTTCGGATTTCATTGAAATCTTTTGTAACAACCTTGTTATGCTCTTTCGCATCTCCGCCTAATACGACAGCAGTAAAGGTACTTTCTTCAAAAATATCTTTATACTGTCCACTCGTTTCGACGCTGTTATTCTTAAGTAAAGCTTTAAAAGCAGCTTGTACATCTTTACTCTTAGATGTGGTTTCTAATTTTACATAAACCGTTCTACCATAAGCTACATTTGAAACCATAACAGGTGGAGCCGCATTACTTACTCCTTTACGAGTTAACTCACCAAAAGTAACACTATTATCAAAGAGATCAGATGGATTGTTTGGTAGTTCAGCACTTACAGTATAAAATATTTGTTTATATGCGGCCACCATCACTTTCTTTTCTCCATTTGCTACCGCATTAAAGTCAATATTTAGACTGTTATCAAGATATTTAGCGTTAACATTAAGAGCACTTGCGATTTGTGATTTACTATAAACCATAGATTCTGTATATTGCATTCTTGCAGGTAACGTATGTGTTGTAGAATACTTTTCATTCCAAGTAGATACTAAATCGTCTACTGCTCCAGCCACATTACCATATGTCGGATTTTGAACAGTGATTGTATTTTCTTTTCTCATACCAGGTAAGTCTATACTAATATTCAAAGGCTTTCTCTTAGCCACTAATAAACTCGGTTGATTGTCTGCAAATGCTTTATTGGCAAGTTGTACAGCTCCTGGATACGTACGATTTACTACAGAATCAATAATCGAAATATCGACTGGTGACGTTGTAAGTGATTTTTTCTCGCGTTCCACTACTACAAATTTACCATTTGAATTGATACTTTCTTTCGGAACAAAACTCTCTACTTTATCACCATTTACAGCTAAAACCTCTTGATTATTGTATTTAAGATTTCCTATACCAGTATCAATACTACTAGCATTTTTAGTTATATCAGTTGCATTACCGGCTTGTGTTTCTGCGAAAGAAATAGATGAATAATTAAGAGTGCATAAACTAACTAATAAACATGCAAGGAACTTTCTTCTCTTGGTACTTTTCTTATTATTCAGAAAAATCACCCCGTTCTTTTTTAGTAAGATATAATAATGATTGATATATGATAGCTAACTAATAACCTTACATAAACGCTTTTAAAAGTTCTTGAACTAAAGGAATTACTCCACCTAAAAATTTTAAAACTGCCATTGCGATTTCCATATTACTTCCTCCTCTTTGCTGTATTAAGATGCGTTGTATATTTATGCTTTCATTATAATAAGCTTTTGCATTTGCATCAATTCATTTTTATATGCAATATTTCATATTGAGGAAAAGCAACTTTTTCTGTCAGGGTGATGGTGGTACTACTCTTCTTGACAATATTTCAATCCCTCCAAAAATATCAGAATTTTCTAATTCTAAAAGGTTATGAACGAATCAACCTCGAATAATTGTAATACATATACATAAGGAGGTTGATCTATTTTGTTTCGTTCTTTTACAAATGGTTGCGTCGCCTTAGTGCAACGTTTCTTGCCAGAGCCGTTTATTTTATCATGTTTATTAACTGTTTTCGTTATTTTCTTCGGCATGTTTGCGACTCACCAAACACCTGTGGAAATGATTAATCACTGGGGTAATGGCATTTGGGGACTACTCGCCTTTTCTATGCAAATGGCACTTGTACTCGTGACAGGATCTGCTTTAGCAAACGCGCCTCTCATTAAAAAAGGATTAACGAAAGCGGCAAAACTACCGAAAACGAATGGACAAGGTATTATTGCCATTTCAATCGTAAGTTTACTAGGGGCATACATAAACTGGGGATTTGGTATTGTTGTATCTGTTTTATATGCAAAAGAAGTAGCACGGCAGCTTGAAGGATTAGACTATAGACTAGCCATTGCCTCTTCTTACTCTGGATTTCTCATTTGGCATGCGGGGCTTTCTGCTTCTATTCCTCTTACGTTAGCAACAGGCGGCGAAACGTTAATTAAAACGACAGCTGGAAGTATTAAAGAAGCGATTCCAATAACAGAAACGTTATTCTCACCATACGCACTTGTACCAGTTATTATTTTTCTCGTTACGATGCCTCTCATTAATAAAGCGATGCATCCAGATGAAAAACATACGATAACGGTAGATCCTAGCGTATTCCATGAAGAAGCTGCCGCGCAAGAAGTAGGAAACAATACATTCGCCGAAAAAATGGAAAATAGCATCATTATTACACTTTGCGTTGGATTGTTAGGTCTCATTTATATTTTCAATTATTTTTATACGAAAGGCTTTAACCTTACGCTAGACATCGTTATTTTTATGTTATTAATTGCTGGACTTATTTTCCACCGTACTCCGATTCAATATATTCGCGCTTTTTCAGACTCTACGAAAAGTGCTTCTGGCATTTTACTTCAATTTCCGTTTTACGCAGGAATTATGGGGATGATGATTGGAGCGAATAGTGAAGGACTTTCACTTGGAGGGGCTATTTCGAATTACTTTATTAGCATTTCAAACGAAACGACTTTCCCGCTCTTTACTTTTTTAAGTGCTGGAATCGTTAATATTTTCGTTCCATCTGGTGGGGGTCAATGGGCTGTGCAAGCACCAATTATGATTCCAGCTGGCGCTGAACTTGGTGTACCTGCCGCAAAAACAGCAATGGCAATTGCGTGGGGCGATGCTTGGACGAATTTGATTCAACCATTCTGGGCATTACCGGCATTAGCGATAGCTGGTTTAGGTGCTCGTGATATTATGGGATTTTGCGTTGTTAACTTACTATATGCAGGATTTATCATTAGTCTATGTTTCTTATTTATTTAAACGAAAAGCTAGTTTTATACTAGCTTTTTTATATAATAAATCACTTATTTCCCACGCAATTTATCACGATCTTCCACTCTATATCCGTAAGCTGTAATGCCTCAAATGCAAAAAAATCTTCACATACTTTTTCAATCAGATGTGGATTTTCCCTCAAGAAATTCCACTGTAACGCTTTAGGAAGAAAATACGTTTCATACTCTTTACTTCCTCTTACTACCTCATCCACTTCTCTTTCACAAATTCCTCTTATTAAATAATCATTTCTTAATTGAATCTGTATTTGTTGAAACGTTTCACTACATTTCTTCAATTGGATTAAGCAATTAATATATGTACGAAAAAGTTCGTTATCATACTGACAACAATTTATAATACGTTCCATTTCATTCATAACGTACGAGCCTTTTCTTCTATTTGTAATAACCATTTTTCCCGCTTCTCTCGTTTACTCGTTTTCACAGATTGAAAAAAAGATCGTTTTACATCGCGAATGCCGCAAAAACGTAAAACACCTCTCTTCATTATAATCCAATCGGCTGATCGATATAGTAGTGCGACGTACCATAACGGTGAGTCTAACGTATTAATTACCCATGCCTTCTTACCTTTCAATAAGCCTTTCGGCAGGGCACCTTCATATTTATAAGCAAAACCAGCTACGAAAATGCGATCAATAAACCCTTTTAAAACAGCTGGCATCCCCCACCACCATATTGGATAAATGAAGAGAAGAGTATCCGCTTCTTCCACTAACGTTCTGTACCGAGCTGTCTCTTCTTCATTTACTAAATCACGTCTTTTCTTCTCCTCATTAAATACAAGGACGGGATCAAATTGTTCCTTATATAAATCAAGTACCGTAACCGAATGATTTGTTTCTTGTAATCCTTTTTGCACATGCTTTAATATCCCCGCATTAAAACTGGAAGGACTAGGATGAGCGTATACAATTAGTACATTCACTACATAACAACTCCCTCTATAAGTTAAAGTTTCCCCTTCTTTAACATCTTCTCTACAATTTGCACGTTTTTCGAACTTTGTAATAAACGATTTAATAATGTAAGTAACTCTTCCTTTTCTAAATCTTTCAGTTTCTCTTTCACCGTACTCTCACCAGCAATTTGAATATCATAAACAACTGCCGCCATATGCTTACAATAATTCTCATATGGACACTCGCAGCTACTTTCTGTAAAATTTTCAAGATCAATCATTACTTCATAGTTTCCTGCATTTCCAGTAACAAAAGCAAATATTTTCTTTTCTTGTATTTCAACATCTTCTACATGTCCTTCTTCATAATATTCATAACCTTTATCCATAATGTACTTAGGAATCCATTTCGTTATATCATTTAGTAAGTAAGCGTACATAACAACACCTCTTCCTTTAATTCCCTTTTGACTTCCAAAACCCTGCATGTTATTCTAATAACTGTCAAATAGCAAGTCTATATGACAAAACGACTGACACCTATTCGGCGGAGGTGTCTCTTTTCATTTGCAGCCGATATGAAGTGCCTCTTTCAGGCACATTCAATCTTTGACACTACACACTCAACACCATTCCCTTGTATCAGGCTGCTTAAGCAGTCTTTTACGCTACATACTCCAAAAAAAAGAGAGCTTAGCTCCCTTTTCCCGCCTTATAAAATACCCCTTTTTCAGTATAGAGATATTCATCAGCTAATGTAATTTTCCCATCCAGTTTCAGTTCATCTAATAGTCTTGATAAATAAAATTGATGTAACATCTTTTTCGTGAATTTTCCTTCATGATGCGAAACGATATGTTCTTGAATATCTAACAATGATATTGGCTTATCTTGCTCTATCATATATTCATAAACTGTACTACGCAGTTTTACGTATTTTTCGAGTGTCACAGTACTTCGCAACCCCTTTCTTCTTAATATAAATTTTCGTAATCGGTTTTTTTGCAACAAAAAAACCTCTCCGATAAGAAGAAGTTACGTATATATCTTCGTCTTATCTCCCAGAACAAATATGTTCTGCTGGAATTAGCACCTGCATCGCGGTTGCTGGGTTTCATCGGGCCAGTCCCTCCACCTCTCTGGATAAGAAAATATTCACTTAATTCTTACTATACGTAATTTCATTCTAATTGTCAAACAAATATAACAAATTATATTTTGTTCCTTACTGTTCATACTATACATATATGAATATGCAAGGAGGATTATGAAATGCACGAAAATGCTCGCGGATATGTCCAAAATTCTTTTCAATCATTACAAGAAGCAAAACATTGTTTAGAAGAAGCGCTACAGACTGTTGAAAAAGATTTTAATCGCGCTCGTATTGAACAATCACTTTATGCGATCGAACAAGCTATTCAACGCTGTGATTACACGGTTCATATTTTAGAACAAGATTGAAAAAACTTCCCATCATAAGGTGGGAAGTTTTTTCAAATGGCATACTTCATAATTATTACCGTTATAATTAAAAAATATACAGAATTAGCAATTTCTAAAACCCCTACTTTTATAATAGAAATTTTTTTGCCATATAACATAATTGCTCGAATGACACTCGGTATAAAAATAAGAGAACACCACGGATTGATAGCAAAGACAATGACTGTTAATACAATATGATACCCCCATGATATAAGACGATACTTCGGGTTATTTTTCTCGCGAATCATCGTTTTTACATAAAATGTACTTCCTAAAAAATATAAAAATGAAATAAGCGCAATAAATAATGCTGTTTTATCTATAAGTTTCATTGAAAAATAATAACTAACTAAACCACCAATACAGAAAACAATAATCGCACTAATGTCATTTAGTAACGCTCTTTCATTTTTTTGACGAGCGTAATACATATTTACAATAAATAATGGAATCATGAATACTACGAATAAAAGAATGCGCCATTCATATAATAGAGAAATCATTCCAAATACGAACGCGATGATAAAATATACAATTGCAGCATGTAAGTACTCTTTTTTTCGTTTTTGCTTTATGTACGTAAGAAATGGATACGTAGCTAAATAGATAAAGAACCAAGCTAAAAACAATGGAATATGATACATAGTAGGTTTCCCAAGCATGACACTTAATAGAAATGGTATAACGAGCATGGCCCATGCACCGTGTTGCTTCGGAATAACTAACTTCATTAACTATACACCTCCCTTTTGAAAGCAGTTCTCACCTACTATTATACAAATAATTTTATATAGTAACGTATATATATTGGACTATTTTTTGACAATAAAAAATGCTCCTTACAATGTGTAAGAAGCATGAAAGAGGCAAACGAATATGTAAGTCGCGACCCTACCTTATATGAGTATGCTTTTCTATGCCATGTTATGCTTATCTAATATGCCGTATTTCTTTTTAAATCTCGTAAGAATCGTAATCCAAGACGTACTAAATAGTAGTAAGAAAATAACATTCGAAATTGCATGACTCAAATCGAAATAAAAACTTGCAATATAATACGAAACGACTGCTTCCCACGTTGCCTCACGTATGAAACCGAGAAGCCCCCATAAGTTCATAATCCAGCCAAATAAAAATCCAACAAACAATCCGTATAGAAGCCTTCCCCATAGCTTTTTCATTAAAAATGTATTACGAAGTAATCCAGCTATAAACCCGATCATGCCCCATGAAAACATTTGCCACGGCGTCCACGGACCTTGCCCTAAAAAGATGTTAGATACGATAGCTGCTGTTGCACCGATCATAAAACCAGTTTCGCTTCCAAACACGATTGCAGAAACGATAATGACAAAAGAAGTCGGTTGTACACTTGGTAAAATAGAAAATGGTACACGGCTAACTGCTGCAATTGCCGCTAACACAGCAACGAGAACAATTTCACGTGAAACAAACGCCTTCCTTTCAAAACGGATATAAAACGGCAACATAATAACAACTAATAAAAACAAACTACTTAACATGTAATAACCATCCATGATAAGTGTAGTAAAGAGTAGTGTGCCTATTATTACTGCAAAAATACATATTATGAATGCAACATATCGTTTGGACACGCTTCGTACACATCCTCCCACGTTAATGCATATGGTAACTCTTTTCGAATAAATCGATTAATAGAGGTTGTATAAAAGAAGTTGCCACTAAAAAATTCTTTCGGTGTGTCATTCATAATGACTGCTCCGTCAAATAACATCATACATTGATCAACGTATTTCGCTGCAAACTCAATATCATGCGTTGCCATTACAATTGTTGTACCTTCTTTTTGCAGCTTTCTAAATAGCTCTCCTACTCTTTCTTTTTTCCACGGATCTAATCCCTTTGTCGGTTCATCAAGTAACAATAAAGTCGGCTTTGATAATAACGTTGTACATAACGCAAGTAGTTGTTGCTCTCCCCCGCTACAATCATGCGGATGGCGTTCTTTAAGCGAATACAACCAAAACTTCTTCAACATATCTTCTGCTATTTCTTTTCCTTGTTTTCCGTATAACTCTCGTGCACGTTCATACACTTCTTCCCACACTGTATCAAATGTAAAATGATAATACGGATGCTGCGATACATACCCGATCCTTTTAAATCGTTCTTTCGAATCAATTTTATGTATCACTTTCCCATTCCACTTTACTTTCCCTCTTCTCGCTTTTTGTAATCCAGTTAAAATCGTTAACAGTGTAGACTTACCTGTACCATTTTTTCCAACGAGAGCTACCCATTTTCCTTTTTCAATCGATACGGTTAAGTCTCGTAAAATAAGTGGACTATTTTTTTCATATTGGAACGAAATATGCTCTGCACTTAAAATGACTTCTCGCTTTTCACTTTGTGCTATTGGCTCATTCACATATGATATCGCTGAAAAATGATTCAGTTTCATTTGCGCTTCTCGCACTGTAAACGGAATATCTTCCGCATTCCATTCTAAAAACAATCTTGGAATTTGCGGAATAAATGGACGGAATTTTTCTACTTCCCACATGTTCGCGATAACCGTTTTAGGATTTCCATCATACACGATTTGACCATTATTCATACAAATAACGCGCGTAGCAAGTGGGATCACTTCATCTAAACGATGTTCACTTAACACAATCGTAATACCAAGTTCTTCGTTAATACGTTTTAACAATCCTAAAAACTCTTTCGCAGCAATGGGATCTAACTGCGCCGTCGGTTCATCTAATAATAATAGTTTTGGCTGCATAACTAGTACCGCAGCCAAATTGACAAGTTGTTTTTGTCCACCAGATAACGTATGAACAGATTGATGCAATAAATCTTGAAATCCTAAGAAGCTAATAAGCTCTGCTATTCGTTTTTGAATAATCTGTGATGGTAACCCGATATTTTCTAAAGAAAATGCTAATTCTTGAATGACCGTATCCATTACGAGCTGATTTTCTGGATTTTGAAATACCATACCAATTTCTTGTGCAGATAATAAATCAGGTACTTCCTCTAATAAAACGTCATCATAAAAAATTTCTCCTGAACGTGTACCGATTGGAAGTAATTCCTTTTTAAAATGTTTCAATAAAGTCGTCTTTCCAGAGCCTGACCCTCCAGCAAGTGCAATAAACTCTCCTTTTTGAATAGAAAGAGAAATATGCTGTAACGCATATTCGTTTTTATCAGCATATACAAATGATAAATTGTTTATTTCTGCATGCGCCACCATATCCATTCCTTTCCTTCCATTATAATTGGTAGACTAATAAACATCATAAATACTCCGAACATCACTCCATCGTATTGCTGAAATAGAATAGATTCGACTTTCGGATAAATGATTAGCTTTCCCCCGCCATACGTATTACATATAATAGCAATGATAAGTAGAATACTTAAATAACTGAGCGTATACCAATCTCGTCTTTCCATTCTATACCGAATATATGTCGTACGCTTCGTTACACCAAATCCACGAGCTTGCATAGAATCTGCTGTTTGCAGCGCATCTTCTAATGAACAAATTAATAATACTTGCAGCAATTGCATACCATTTTTCACCCGTTCTACAATGGAACCTGCGTCTACTTGTACACCTTTCGTTTTTTGAACGAGTGTTATTTTCTGTAATCGCCTCATAAACAAAGGAACAAACCTCACCGTAATCATCGTTAACAATGCTACCTTCGGTGAAATTCTAGAAAACAAATATAAAAATTTATGACTCGAAATAATATCATTATACGAAGCAAACGTAAACATAATCGCAACTAATAATAATCCCATTACTACTCCAAACATAATCGCCTCAAGCTTAATACGGCTATCACCTAACCAAAATAACGTAGTTCGCCCTCTATGTGTTAATAACGAATTAAATAAAATGACCATAAAAAAGAAAACGATTGTGCTCGGTAACATCTTTCTTATCTTTTCACTATTCCCTTGCATTATATTGATTATGACGATTAATAGTATTGCTCCAATTAAAAAAAGAGGATGAAGACACATCATACATAGTATCATCACCCCGATATAATAGAAAAAATTCACAAAAGGATGTAAAGAAGAAAAACTTATTTTCATAGTCCTTTACCGAATGCCTTTCTTATTTTAATACATACACCCACTCAATTGTATCTCCTGGTTTAACTGTTACTACACCTGCACTATGGTTTGGAAACGCACCGTTCACACGATATTTCCATCCACTAGTATCTGTAATATCTTTTTCATATAAATCATTAATACCTTTTACATAAATATCACCTTTAGAGCCCATTGCATCCACATCTAAACCTGTACGCTGCAATACTTTATAAACAGTATCGCCTTCTTGTACATCCATTTTTTTCGCACCTAATAAGTACCCTTTATCACCTTTTACTGAGATAGTGACTTGTTTTGGTTTTGGTATTACTGGATCTGGCACTGGCACTGGCGGTACTGGATCTGGTACCGGTGTTGGTGGCGTTGGTACAGTTGCTTGTTGCTCTTTATTCGGATCAACCTTCTGCTCCTGCTTCGGTGTTTCTTTCGGCTGATTCACAACCTTCGCTTCTTCTTTTATTTCTTGCGCTTTCGGTTGTTTCTCTTCTTGTGCTTTTTGCTGTTCTGGTTGCTTAGTAGCAGGCTGTTCCTGAGGTTTCTCTTCTTTCTTTACTTCCGGTTGTGCCTGTGCCTTTTCTTCTTTCGGCTTCTCTTCTACTTTTTGCTCTTGTTTCTCTTTCTGCTCTTCTTGCTGCTTTTGCTCTTGTTCAGCTTGTTTTTCCTCCGGTTTTTCTTCCGGTTTCGCTTCATCTTTTTTCTCTTCTTGTTTTGCTACCTCTTCTTGCTTTGGTTCTACTTTCTTCTCAGGCTTTACAGCTGCCTCTTCACACCCGGCAAGTAGCCCAAGTGAAAGCATTAAAGAAATAAACCATTTCATCTTACTCATGTTGTCTCTCACCTTTCATATTAAAAATTAGGAGCAAATGATTGCTCCTAATTTTTGTTAAGCTGCTTTACGTCTCCATAATACATATGCAGAAGCAATACATAATACACCCATACCTACTTCTGTAGCTGCACTATGAGAAGATGCTCCTGTTTTTGGTAACGTGCTACCGTTTCCTGACTTTTTGCTTTTAACCGGTTCGTTATCGACAACAACTTTTAGCGTGTCATCTTTCGTTTCTTGTTGTACTTGTTTTTGTTCTTCTGGTTGCTCAGTAACTTCTTTTTCTACTACAATATTTTCTGCATCCACATTTGGTTTCGTATCAATTTCAGGAACAGATACAGTTGACCAGTCATAAATCGATTTCCCAAGATCTTTAAACTGAAGTAAAGCTAAGAATGCTTGCTCTGTAGCCATTCCGCTACCGTTTTGATCACTTGGTAACCATTTGAATTCACCATTTGGAAGTTGGTATGACAGTAGATTTTGCATTGCCTTATGTAGACGATTTTGATCTACATCTTGTACAAGAGATAATCCAATAATTGCTTGTGCAACACTATTAGAATTTTCTTGTCCATCAGCAGAAAAACCACCGTTTTCTAGCTGTTCGTTATATAAATAGGCAACAGCCTTTTGCACAGCGGGTTTCACATCTTCTCGTTCTTGATAAGGAGCTAATGCTGATAAAACCATACCTGTTACATCAACGCTACTAGCACTGTCTTTACTGCTTGCGCTATCGTAAGTCCAGCCACCATCTGTATGCTGTGAGTTTAAAAGCGCATCTACTAAAGCAACTCGATTCCATTTTGAATTCACTGGCACTTCATATTTCTTCGTATCAAATGCAAGTAAAGCAAATGTATAACCTGTAACAGAATTCACTTTATCTGATTCGTACAATTTTTGAACTAAATTATGTTCGCCAACCTTTGTAGGGTCTGCTTGCATTGCATTCATCATAATAATCGTTCTAGCTAAATCTGTCGCTGAAAAACGGTTAATGCGCTTTTCTACTTTTTCAGTTACTGACTTAACATAATTTAATTTCGCCTCAATTGGAACATTCTTTCCAGAACGAGAAAGGCCTAAAGCTACCCAATCACTTTCAATTCCATCTTGTAACATCTTTTCAGATGTCTTAAAAATCGCTTCATTTACTTGCGCTACTGGAACTTGAATGTTCTCTTGCTTTGGTTGTTCTACCTTTTCATCATTTGTTTTTGGTTCTTCTGGTTTTTCTTGTTTGGGATCATCTGTCTTTGGTTCTTCTGGTTTTTCTTGTTTTGGATCATCCGTTTTTGGTTCTTCTGGTTTTTCTTGTTTT